>JAKLIT010000008.1 GCA_022709465.1 Candidatus Omnitrophota bacterium
ATCCCGAGGCCGGTCTCGATGCCCGCTATCATAGCGCGCGTGCGCGCTATCAGGGCGCGTTGCCTTGCCGTGCTGGCCGCAGCTGCGACAAGCCCCGCAAGCATCATTATTATCGTCATGACGACTATGAGTTCTATTATCGTAAATCCCTTTTTACCCTTCCTCATTTTAACCACCTCCTAGCGCGGTTACGAGCTGGAACAGCGGCAGGAACATAGCGATGACTATGAAACCTACGATAAGGCCCAGCCCGATGATCAAGAACGGTTCAAGTATGGACATGAGGCCGGTCACGGTGACATCGACCTCTTCATCATATACGTCGGCTACTTTCAGGAGCATCTGGTCCAAGGCACCGGTCTCCTCGCCTACGGAGATCATGTTTACCGCCATCGCGGGAAAGAGCCCCGCTTTAAGCAGCGGTTTCGCTACCGTCTCACCTTCCCTTACCGCGTCATGGACAACGACGATCGAGCGCGCCATCGCTTCGTTGCCCGTCGTATCCTTCGCGACCATGAGCGACTGCAATATCGGAACGCCGCTGGAGAGCAGCGTGCCGAGGGTCCTCGAGAAACGCGCTATGGCTATCTTCCTTACGAGCTGGCCCATAACGGGTATCTCAAGCTTGGCCTTGTCTATAAGCAACTTTGTCGCCGGCAGCCTGTACAGTATATTAAAGAGCATTATGCCTAATCCGATCAATCCCAGGCCGATATACCATTTGCTCTTCGCGAAATCGCTGACTACGAGGAGCACCTTTGTCATAACGGGCAGTTCCACGTTCATTTCCTTGAATATCTGCAGGAACTTAGGGACAATGAACGTTATAAGGAAGCCGAGGACCGACAAGGCCATCGTAAGTACGAGGGCCGGATATATCATCGCGGATTTGATCCTGCCTTCCAACCTCTGGGATTTCTCCGCGAACTCGGCGAGTCGCGTCAATACGACTTCAAGGACGCCGCCCGCTTCGCCGGCTTTCACCGTGTTGACATACAACGGCTCGAACGCCCTCGGGAACTTTGAAAGCGCTTCGGAGAACGAGCTTCCTCCCTCAACCTGCTCGGCGAGGCCGCGTATGGTCGCCTTCAACAGTCCGGCTTTCTCCTGCCTTTCGAGGACATAGAGCGCGCGTACGAGCGGCAGGCCGGACCCTATAAGCGTTGCCAGCTGCCTTGTAAATATCGTTACCTGCTTCGCGCTGACCCTGCCGAATGAGATCGTCATGCCGGACTTTGCCGGCTTTACATCCGCCGACCCTTCCCTCGCCCTCGAGGAGGGCGTGTCCGACTTCGACCTCTCTTCGGTTATACTTATAGGGTATAAGCCCTTCTGCCGGATCTGGTCCATAGCTTCCTGGTTCCCGGCTACTTCGAGCCTGCCCTTGGTCTCTTTGCCGTCCTTGTCTATAGCGACGTAGTTGAAGATTGCCATAACCTGTTCTCCCTTAATCTATAATATAAATATACCTTATCAAAACGCCTTTGTCAAAGGCGCAAAAAACTATAACACGGAGGTCTGGGCCTCCTTTAATACCTCCTCGACGCTCGTGATCCCCGCGTTGATCTTATCAAGCCCGTCCTGCAGCAGGGTCTTCATGCCGTTTTCTATTGCAGCATTCTTTATAAGGGCGGTATGCGCCCTTTCGATGACGAGAGCGCGTATCTTTTCGTTCAATACAAGGAGCTCGTATATGCCGGTCCTTCCTTTATATCCCGAATTATTGCATTTGACGCACCCGGCCCCTTTGTAGAATTTATGCGATTTGGCCTCCTCGGGCTTGATCCCGAGGTCCGCGATGATCTCCGGTTCCGGCGTATACTCCTCCTTGCAGAACGTGCATATCTTCCTGACAAGCCTCTGCGCGAGGACCGCCTCAAGCGTGGACGTCACGAGGAACGGCTCGACGCCCATATCGACAAGCCTCGTTATAGTTCCTGCGGCGTCGTTCGTGTGCAAGGTGGAGAATACGAGATGGCCCGTCAGAGACGCCTGGATCGCGATCTGCGCGGTCTCGGCGTCCCTTATCTCTCCTACCATGATTATATCCGGGTCCTGCCTTAATATATGGCGCAGGGATGACGCGAACGTGAGTCCTATCTTCGCGTTGATCGGCACCTGTATGACACCCTTGAGGTCGTACTCTACGGGGTCTTCGGTCGTGATGACCTTATACTCTATCTTGTTGATCTCTTTCATGCACCCGTAAAGCGTTGTCGTCTTGCCGCAACCGGTCGGGCCCGTCGCAAGGAATATGCCGTTGGGCTTCTGTATTATGCCGCGAATCCTTTTCTTCGTGTCATCGAGCATGCCGACCTCATCGATCGACAAGCTGACGGTCGTCCTGTCGAGGACCCTCATGACGACGCTTTCGCCGAATATCGTCGGCAGCGTGGAGATACGAAGGTCGACGCTCTTGCCTTCTATGGTGACCATTATACGGCCGTCCTGGGGGAGGCGGCGTTCAGCAATGTCGAGGTTCGCCATGACTTTGATCCTGGACGAGAGTCCGAGGCTTAAGTTCTTCGGCGGTCTTGCTACTTCATACAGGACTCCGTCCACCCTGTACCTTATCCTGTAGTCCTGCTCGAAAGGCTCAAAATGGATATCGGAGGCCTTCTCTTTTACGCCCTGGAGCAGTATCATGTTCAGCAGTTTTATGACGGGAGCGCGAGACGCTAGTTCCTGCAGTGTCGCGATATCGTTGACTTCCTCGCCGACAGGGACGAGCTCCATCTTCTCCCCGAAGACGCCGAGCACGTCCTGTATCGTCTCCCCTTCGGAACCGTAATACCTCTGTATCTGCTCTTTTATCTCCTCGTCGCTCGCGACGACGCCTTTTATGTTCATGCCGAGCGTGAACCTGAGGTCATCGAAAGCGGCGACGTTCAGCGGGTCAGCTATAGCGATCGAGAGCTGGTTGCCTTCAACCGAGATCGGCATTATTGTATAGATCTTCGCGACGGAGGCCGGGACCTTATCGATAACCTCCCTCGGTATCTTCATATCCTTGAGCCTTATGACCGAGAAACCCGACCGAGCTCCGAGCAGCTGCAGGATATCGTCTTCTTTAACGACGCCCATATCGACGAAGATCCTCCCGAGCAGCTTTCCGGTAAGCTTCTGCTCTTCGAGGGCCTGCTCGAGCTGGTGCTCGTTTATCATCTTCTTATCGAGCAGCAGCTGGCCTATCTTCTTATATTTTTCCTGCTTCGGCTGGTCTTTTTCAGTAGCCATACCTATTCCTCGTAACCGTGCGTGATGCGCACGACCTCGGATATCGTAGTAATGCCTTCCTTTACCTTGTTCAGGCCGTCTTCCCTCAACAGCTTCATGCCGTTCCTGCGCGCGGCGTCGCGTATTTCGTAAGAGGAGAGACGCTTGACGACCATCTCGCGTATCTCGTCATTGTTAACAAGGAGCTCGAATATCCCTATCCTTCCCTTATATCCGGTATAGTTACACATCTTGCATCCCTTGCCCTTTGAAAGGTGGAGCTCTTCCGCTTTCGGGTCCCCCGGCTTGTATCCGAGCACAAACAATTCCTCTATGGAAGGCTTATAGGGCTCCTTGCAGTTCTGGCATATCTTGCGCACGAGCCTTTGCGCCATGATCGCCTGGACCGTAGAACTGACAAGGTATGATTTGACGCCCATATCTATCAGGCGCGTGAACGCACCGGCGGCATCGTTCGTATGCAGGGTCGAGAAGAGCAAGTGGCCGGTAAGCGCGGCCTGGATCGCGATCGAGCCGGTCTCGAAATCGCGGATCTCGCCGACCATTATGACATCGGGCGCCTGCCTCAGCATCGTCCTCAGCCCGGAGGCGAAGGTGAGCCCGATCGACGGCCGCACATGGACCTGGTTGATACCGGATATCTGGTACTCGACCGGGTCCTCGACCGTTATCAGTTTCTTGTTCGGCTTATTTATATAACTCAACGCGGCATAGAGCGTGGTCGTCTTGCCGCTTCCGGTAGGGCCCGTAATAAGCAACATCCCGTAAGGAAGGTGGATGAGTTTCTCGAATGTGTCGGCATCCTCGTGAAGGAAACCCAGCTCCGCGAGGCCGAGCATGAAGCTCGACTTATCGAGGATCCTCATGACGACACTCTCGCCGTACAGCGCGGGAAGCGTCGAGACGCGCAGGTCGAGGTCCTTGCCCATTCCCTGGATCCTTATCCTTCCGTCCTGCGGCAGCCTCTTCTCGGCGATGTTCATGCCGGCCATGATCTTCAACCGGCTCAATATCGAGGGCTGCAGCTGTTTCGGCGGGCCGGGCACTTCGTGCAGGACGCCGTCTATCCTGTACCTTACGCGGAATTTGTCTTCGAGCGGCTCGACATGGATATCAGACGCGCGGTTCTTCACGGCTTCCGATATTATCTGGGTAACGAGCTTGATTATAGGCGCTTCGTCCTTCTGCTCTTCCTTTACGACCTCGCCGGCCACTCCCTTGAAGGAGACAGCGGCGGAATCGTCCTGCTTCTGCGCGACCGCGTCGAGGATGTTCTTGCTGCCGCCGTAATGCTTTTCGAGAGCTATGTTGACGTTCGTCTCCGAACTCAGGACGAAATCGAGTTTCGCGCCCGTTAACGACTCGAGGTTATCCTGGGCGAGAAGGTTGAGCGGGTCATCGGTGGCGACGGTCAAAACACCGTTCTCGAATTTCAGCGGGACCATCTTATGGCGGTATGCGACTGCGGGTTTTATCTTTGAGAGGATATCGAACGGTATCTCCATGTCGAAGATGGGAGTGCGGACCAGCGAGAACTCCTGGACTATGAGGTCCCTGAGCTGCTCGGTCTGCATGAAGCCGATCCCGTTCAGGACTTCGGAAAGGCGGCTGCCGGATTCCAGTTGGGATTTCAGGACGCTCTTTAGCTGCGATTCGTCGAGTATCCCGATCGACCTGAGGTATTCGCCTATTAGCCTGCTTCTATTGATCAAAGCCCGACTTTCTCCCCCTTATCTCTTCGAGCCGCGTCGAGGGCTTCGCGCCTTACGCGCGCGAAAGATACCTTCGCTTTTTTTGCGGCTTTTGCGCAATCGTCAAATTCCGGAGAAACCGTTATTAGCTTCCTGTTGCTGAAGCCAAGCTTTACCCTTATATTACCATATTTTGTGTTTACTTCAACTATTTTACGGCCGAGGACGTCCCTTTCGGCATCGTGGCGCCTTATGCCGAATGTCGGCGTCTCCTCGAATATCATCTCCGTCAGGCGCTGCGCGTCGTTCTTCCCGGAGATCACGGTCAGCACGCACCCGGGGCGTGATTTTTTCATTATGACCGGCGTCACGTATACGTCGAGCGCCCCGGCATCGAGAAGCTTCTGCGTAAGGTAACTGTATACCTGCGGGTTCATATCGTCGATATTGGTCTCGAGTATCGTAACGCGCGCGTCGTGCGGCCCTGCCGCGGGACCTTCTGCCTCCGTTTCACACAGCATGGCCCTCAGCAGGTTAGCGTGCCCCGGTATCTCGAGAGACCCGGCGCCGTAACCCGACCTTAATATCCGGCATCCGGGGATATTCCCGCTGCCGCGCCCTGCGGAAAACGTCTTCAGTATCGCGGCTCCCGTGGGCGTTATGATCTCAAAAGGGGTATCTTCTATGGTTATATCGAACCCTTCCAGCAGGTATGCGGTCGCGGGCGCGGGGTTCGGGAATACCGCGCCGTGCACGAGCACGGTGCCCGACCCGGAAACGATACCGGACGCGAAAACGCGCTCCACCCCGAGGGCTTCCATGCCTATGCATGCGCCCACTATATCGACCACGGAATCGATATCCCCGACCTCGTGGAAATGCACCTTTGCGGGGACGGTGCCGTGCGCTTTAGCCTCGGCCTTCGCGAGGTTGGTAAACACCGCTATGGACATTTCCTTCACGCGGGCGGAAAGCCCCGAGGCCCTTATCGCGCGTGAGATACCCGCGAATGTCTTCTCTTCCGTATGTTCATGGACTTGATGCTTTTTATATTCCACATCGAACTTGACGCCGGCTATGCCGGAACGCTTTACCTTGCGGGCGGATATTCGATACTTGCCTATCTTCATCCTGCGCAGTCCCGATTCGAGCCGCCCAATATCGAGGCCGCATCCTATCAGCGCGCCTATGAACATATCACCGCTTATTCCGCTCCGGCAATCAAGGCGAAGTATCTTCATTTTGTTATGAGCCCCGCGAAATAACCCGCGCCGAACCCGTTGTCTATGTTCATCACGCATACGCCCGGCGCGCATGAGTTCAGCATCGTCAGCAGCGGCGAGAGCCCCGCGAAAGAAGCGCCGTATCCGACCGACGTCGGCACCGCAATGACGGGGCAGGCGGCGAGCCCTCCGATTATCGAGGCGAGGGCCCCCTCCATTCCGGCGACGACAATTATTGCCTTCGACTTCCTTATCATTGGGATATTCCCTACGATCCTGTGCAGGCCGGCGACCCCGACATCGTATATCTTGGCCGTCCTGCAACCTATGAGTTCGAGAGTTTGCGCGGCCTCTTCGGCCACCGGTATGTCGGAAGTGCCGGCGGTTATTATCGTGACCGGGCCCCTCTTCCGGGGCGGTTTTCTTTTCTGCAAATATATCATCCCGGCCATCTCGTTGAAACACAGACCTTCTATATCGCGCGACAGGAACCTGAAGAGCCGCGGGCCTGCCTTCGTTATAAGCAGCGTGCCGCCGCCGGAGGCGATCCTCGATGCGATACGGGCTATGTGGGCATCCTGCTTTCCCGGGGCGAATACGACCTCCGGAAAACCCTTGCGGACAGGACGGTGGAAATCTATCTTTGCGCACCCTATATCGTGGAACGGGAAATGCTCCAGGTCCTTCATCGCGGCGCGTTCGGAGATCTTTCCGTCCTTAAGGCGGGAGAGCACTTTCCTTATCGAGTTTTTCGAATAGTCCATGATGCCTATCTTTTGGTGACAATAACGGCAATGAGAAGCGATATCAGGATGAACGCGAGTATAAAGAAATCATTGTAATAGAAGAAGTCCCTTATCCTGTCGAAGAAAGAGTACCCGTGTTTCGGGTCGGGACCCTGCGGAGGCGGGGTCAGGTGGTATATCGGGACTGACTGGTGCTTCAGGAGCCTCAACCTGCTGCGCAGGGCTTCCACCTGCCCCTTCCTGAACCTGAGGAATTTCCCGCCGATGTTATACGCCGGGATCTTCCCTTCGGCGACAAAAGCCCTGACGTCCTCCTCGTTGAGCTCGAGGAGCCCGGCGGCCTCCTCGAGGCTTATGAGCCTCTCGGATTCCTTCCGGTCGTCGTAGGGCCTATTTGACTCGCTCCGATGCAATCCATTCATCTATTTTCGCTTTATCAAAATGGAGTTTATCGCCTTCCCTTATCGAAGGCAGCTTTCCGTTCGATGCCCATTCCCTTACAACGGACGCGTCCACTTCAAGATACCTTGCCACTTCATCGAGGCCTATAATCTCGGATCCCGGCACCGGCGCGCTCTTAATGCCGGAGGTCATCTGGCAGTTGCCGTTCAATACCGAGCCCTTTCCGATCTCGAGTAAAGGCGTGCGGATATTCCCGTCCACCCGCGCCGGCGATACGAGCTTCAGGGATTTCTTCGCTACGACCTCGCCCGTCACCCTGCCGGCGATAGTGATCTCGTCGCCTACAATATTCGCGCTGACGAACGCCTTCTCTCCGATCATAAGCGTCCCTCTCGTATCGAGAGTGCCCTCGAACCTGCCGTTTATCTGCAGGTTCACGGGGTCCTTGAATGACATCGTTCCCTGCATGCTGGCGTCAACGTCCAAGACCTTCTCTTCTACCTTCTTACTCTTTCCAAGCATCGCCAAGCACCCCCTTTCCTTTGCCGGACACGCGCTTAAGCGTCCGACATTACCTTCCACTCGGCCTTCGATACGCCGTTGACCTGCCGTATCTTGGATAATATCTCGCTGTCAAATTCGTTGGTGAGCAGTTTCACGTTTATCCTTAACATAACGCCGTCGGAACACGGGGACTTCTTCACGTCAAAATCTTTTATCTCTATATCGTATTCCGACAGGACGCCTCGTATCTGCTCCAGTTCCGCCGTGCCGGACTTCGCTTCTATCTCGAGGGACTTATACCAGTCCCTGCGTATCATGACCTTCTCGATCCTGTTAAGGAAGAACAATGCCGCGAGTACTATTGCCGTCGTCGCGGCCGCGGGCACGAAAAGCCCCGCGCCGACCGCAAGCCCGATGCCTGCGACCGTCCAGAGGCTCGCGGCCGTAGTCAATCCCCTGACCGATGCCTTGAACCTGATTATCGTCCCCGCACCGAGGAACCCGATGCCGCTGACGACCTGCGCGGCGATACGGCCCGGATCCGGCACAGCCACTCCCTTATAAATATCAAAGATATGCATTGACGTTAGCATTATGAGCGTTGAACCGACGCCTACGAGTATATGCGTCCTGAAACCCGCAAGCCTGCCGTGTATCTCGCGTTCGTACCCGATGAACCCGCTCAATAACGCGGCGATGCACAACCTGAGTATCATCTCATGATCGGTTAACGCCATATTCTTCTCCTGTTCAGATTTCCAGCCCGGGTTCGGCCGTAACGCACGCTTTTAAATTCCCGCCCTTCTTATATAACAGGTACCCCGTAGAAGCGATCATCGCGCCGTTATCGAGCGAAAGGCGCATCCCGGGAAAAACGGCTTCTATTCCGTTCTCCGCGCAAACCCCGGACAAGCTCGACCTCAACAGCTTATTCGCGCTGACCCCGCCGCCGACTATCAGCGTATTCACGCCTTTCGAACGGCATGCCGACACCGCAGTGCCGGTTATCGAACCGACCGCGACTTTCTGGAAGCTCGCCGCGATGTCGCGCGCTTCCCTGCGGCCTATGCTCCTGCCCTTCGTATGATATAATACCGCAGTTTTTAGCCCGCTGAAACTAAAATCGAAAGAGCCGTCACCGAGGAACGGCGGCTTAAATTTTATCGCGCCCGGATCCCCGCCCGCCGCGGCCTTCTCTATAGCCGGCCCGCCCGGATACCCGAGGCCTATCACCTTCGCGACCTTATCGAAGGCCTCGCCGGCCGCATCGTCGCGCGTCTGCCCGAGCAGCGTGAACTTCCCTATATCCCTGCATAATACCAGGCTCGTATGGCCTCCGGAAACGACAAGCCCGATGAACGGGAACTTAATGTCGGGCCGCCCGATAAGCCCCGAATATATATGCGCCCAGAGGTGGTTCACGCCGACCAGCGGAACGCCGAGAGAATAACTTAACGCCTTCGCGAACGATATGCCGACGAGCAGCGCGCCCACAAGCCCGGGGCCTTTCGTGACCGCGACCATACCTATATCGCGAGGCCTTATCCCGGCGGAATCGATCGCGTCCCTTACCACGTAATCTATAACTTCCACATGGTAACGCGTCGCTATCTCAGGGACTACACCGCCGTATTTCTTATGGAACTCGAGCGAAGACGCTACCGTATTCGACAGTATCTGCCTGCCGTCCTTTACGACGCTCGCGCCGGTCTCATCGCATGATGTCTCGATCCCGAGTACAAGCATCGCCTATTTCGCCAATACCGATACGGGTACGACATCTATCCCCCGCTCGTCCAGTTTCGGGACCAATTCCCCGAGGACAGCGATAGTATTAGGCCTGTCGTGCCCTATCGCGACGGCCTCGCCGCTTTTTTGCGCGATGCCCACCGTCTTCTCGAATTGTTTCTTTATGTATGAGGGGCTGCTCTCGTTATCGAGAAATATCGACCTCTTCACGAACCTGACCCCCATCTTCCCGGCCAGGTACTCTCCCGCGGAATCATTAGTAACAAGGCTGTCGAGGAAGAACATCCCGCGCTCCTTCAATTCCCCGAAGAGCGCGCCCATAAGTTTTATGTCCTCCGTCGCCTTGGAACCCTCATGGTTGCTGATCCCGTCCGCGTAAGGGACGCTCTTAAGCGCCCTGCCGAACGTATCACGGATATCCGCGTCGCTCATCGAAGTATAAAGCGTCGACAGCTCAAGCCTCATCTTCGCCTTCGGCTCCATCGGCATGTGCATTATGACCTCGAAACCATTCGCGTGCGCCTTCTCGGCAATGGCCGTCGAATACGGCAGCGCCGGCAATATCGAAAGTGTCAGCGGCGCGTCAATGGCAACCGCTGCATCCACATTCTTAGTATTATAACCCCAGTCGTCGAGGACTATCGCTATCCTCGGCCGCGCGGCCTTCGACGGCGCTGGCGCGGGCACCGGCATAGGCGCAGGCGCCGCTGGCGGCTTGACCGCGGCCGCGGCTGGCAGTTTATGTATCAGGGTAAGGCGCAACAGAGGTGTCCCGGAATTTTTTTCAGTTATCAGGTAAGATACCTCTTCCTTCGACCGCTGCGCGCCCTTATCCGACATCCGCTTCACGGCCCTCGACTCGTCGCGTATCGCGAACCCGCTCTTGCCCAGCGAGCTTTCAAGCCCGCGGCGGAAATCGTCAAACCGGAAATCGTCCTTTACCCAATACCTCTTCTCAAGGTAAAAATGCTTTACCCGCCCGACGAGGTCCTTAGAGGCCACATTTGAGGCCGACAGCCCGCTCTCTACCGCCTTGTTCAGCGCCCTCTCCTCGAGGTAATTCACGGCGACGTTATACACGAACGCTATGATTATAACGGCCGCGGCCGCAACGGCTGCATATAACGGGTTTATCTTTTTCATTTTTTCGCTGAGAACGATTTATATATCTTTATCGTCTTTATGACGTCGACGGCGCTCTGCAGCTGGTTGTCGTAATCTTCCTTCTTGACGGACGGCTTCTCATCCTTCGACTGTTCAAGCTTCTCGAAGACCTCTTCGGGCTTCTTCTTACCGTCGGAGTCGTCCTTCTTCAGCTGTTCGCGCTCCACGATAAGGTCGGGGGTTATCCCCTGTCCGTGTATAGAGCGCCCGCCAGGCGTATAATACTTGCTCGTGGTGAGCCTGATCGCGGAACCGTCGGATAACGGTATGACCGTCTGGACCGAACCCTTCCCGAACGACTTCACGCCGACGATCACTGCCCGCTTAAGGTCCTGCATGGCGCCCGCCACGATCTCGGATGCGGAAGCCGAACCCTGGTCTACCAAGACCACCATCGGCATCCCGGTGCGCGGGTTCTTGTCCCTCGCCCTGAACTCCATAGATTGCCTGTTGTCCCTGCCCTTAGTGTAGACTATCATCTCTCCGGTCGGGAGGAACTTGCCCGCGACATCCGCGGCGACGTTAAGAAGCCCGCCCGGGTCGTTCCTGAGGTCGAGTATCAGGCTGTCCATCCCTTTCTTCTCGAGCTCGACGAGCGCGTCCTCGAGGTCCTTAGCCGAACGCTCCTGGAATACGCTGAGCTTGATATACCCTATATTGTCCTCGAGGATCTTGACGTTCCTGATCGATTTCACTTTTATTATATCGCGCGTGATGCTGAAATCGAGCACCTTGCTCTCGTCTTCCCTCAGCACCGTTATTGCGACGGTCGTGCCCGCCTTCCCGCGCAGTTTTTTCACGGCCTCTAGGAGCGTTATTCCGCGCGTTATCTCCTTGTCTATCTTTACTATCCGGTCGCCGGACTTGACACCCGCTTTGTAGGCGGGCGTATCCTCTATCGGGGCGATCACCGTCAGAAGGTCATCCTTTACGGCGATCTCTATGCCGATGCCGCCGAACTCCCCTTCGGTCTCGACCTTCATCTCCGCATATGTCTCGGGATCCATGAACTCGCTGTACTTGTCAAGCGACTGGACCATACCTTTAAGCGCGCCGTATATCAGCTCCTTCGATTTCACGCTGTCGACATATTCCGCCCTGACCAGGGTAAGGGCGTCGGAGAATAACTCAAGCTGTTTGTATATATCCTCTTCCTTCTCGGGCGCGGACGGCGCCTTATCGGCGGAAGCCGCATACAGGCAGCTCGGGGCCAGAATGGCCGCCGCTAAAACAAAAAATAAAATCTTTTTCTTAAACATCTCTTCTCCTCCCCCGGTTATTTTTTGGCTGCAAGCCTTTTTCTCAGGACTTCATTGACCATCGCTGGGTTCGCCTTGCCCCTGGTCTTCTTCATGACCTGCCCCACGAGGAACATCAACGCGCTATCCTTGCCCTTCATGAAATCCTCTACCGTCTTGGCGTTCTCCGCTATCGCCTCGTCGGCGAACTTTTCCAGCTCCGATGTATCGGATATCTGGGAAAGCCCCTTCTCCGAGATTATTGCGGCGGCGTCCTTACCCGACTCACACATCTCGAGCACGATATCTTTCGCCATCTTCCCGCTTATCTTTCCGGAATCTATCTCCCTGAGCAGGCCCGCAAGAGATCGCGGCCGCATCTTCAGTTCCGTTACCGGGATCCCTTTTGAATTAAGGAAAGCCGCAACGTCACCCATGAGCCAGTTGGCTATTATCTTCGGCTTATCGTAATGCTCAAGGCACGCCTCAAAGTAATCCGCGTTATCCTTCTCCTGTACCAGGACATCCGCGTCGTATTCCGGAAGCCCGAACGCCCCGATGAACCTCGCCTTCTTCGCCTCAGGAAGTTCCGGCAGGCCTTTCCTTTCCGATTCCACTACAGACGGGTCCAGCGCGAACGGCACGAGGTCCGGCTCGGGGAAATACCTGTAATCGTGGGCTTCTTCCTTAGAACGCATCGACACCGTAACGCACCTGGCAGGGTCCCAGAGCCTCGTCTCCATCACGATCCTCTCGCCCGCCTCCGCGCATTTGACCTGCCTTTCGATCTCGTATTCGAGCGCCGACTTCACTCCCTTGAAGGAGTTCATGTTCTTGACCTCGGCCTTGGTCCCGAGCCCCGTATCGCCCTTCTTCCTTATCGATATGTTCGCGTCGCAGCGCAGGCTGCCTTTTTCCATATCGCAATCGGAAACTTCCAGGTACCTTAGCAGTAATTTCAATTTCGTAAGGTACTGGTATGCCTCTTCGGGGGAGTTGATGTCCGGCTCGCTGACTATCTCGAGCAAAGGCATCCCCGAGCGGTTGAAATCAACGAGGCTCGAGTTCTCTCCTTCTTCATGGATGAGTTTGCCCGCGTCCTCTTCCATGTGTACCCTTTTTATGCGTATAGTCCTCGTCTTCCCGTCAGCAAGGACGTCTATCTTCCCATTCTCCGAAAGGGGCTCATCGTATTGCGATATCTGGTAATCCTTCGGCAGGTCGGGATAGAAATAATTCTTCCTGTGGAATTTC
Source organism: Candidatus Omnitrophota bacterium (assembly GCA_022709465.1). Next base: position 13,209 of record JAKLIT010000008.1, read on the forward strand.
ACTTCGCTCGACACTTTGCAGCCGACCGCGAGCGCGGCCCTTATCGCAGAGAAGAGCGCCTTCCTGTTGAGCACCGGCAGGACGCCCGGGAAACCGAGGCAGACCGGGCATGTATGGGAATTCGGCGGCCCGCCGAATCCTGTAGTGCAGCCGCAGAACATCTTGGATGCGGTCTTCAGCTGCACGTGGACCTCAAGTCCTATAACGGGTTCATAATCCATCTAGAGTTCCGGGCTCCTCTTGTGCCAGTCCGTATGGCTTTCATACGCATGCGCCGCCCTGAAGAGTTTCCCCTCCTCGAAAAAACCCCCTATAAGCTGCATGCCTATCGGGAGGCCGGACTTCGTGAAACCGCAGGGCACAGATATGGCGGGAACTCCGGCCAGGTTCACGGATATCGTGAATATATCCGACAGGTACATCGACAACGGGTCCGACGACCTCTCTCCGACCTTGAACGCGGGAGTCGGGGAGGTCGGCGTCAGGATGCAATCGAACCCTGCGCCGAAGACCTTGTCGAAATCGTTCTTTATCAGCGTGCGGACCTTCTGCGCTTTCAGGTAATATGCGTCGTAATATCCGCTCGACAGGACATACGTCCCGAGTATTATCCTGCGCTTCGCCTCGGCCCCGAACCCCTCGCCGCGGGTCCTCTCGTACATATCCAGTATATTGCCGGGGTTTTCGCAGCGGTGCCCGTACTGGACCCCGTCAAAACGCGCGAGGTTCGACGATGCTTCGGCGGTGGCAAGTATGTAGTATACCGCGACGGCATATTCCGTGTGCGGAAGCGACACCTCAGAGACCTTCGCGCCTTTGCCTTCCAGCAGCGCAACCGCTTCCCTTACCGCAGCGTCTACTTCCTTGTCCATGCCGTCCACGAAATATTCTTTCGGTATCCCTATCTTCATGCCCTTCACGTCCCCGGTAAGGCACCCGAGGTAATCCGGCACAGGCACATTGACCGACGTGGAATCCTTCTCGTCATATCCGGCTATCACCCCGAGGAGCAGCGCCGCGTCGCGGACATCTTTTGTAAGCGGGCCTATCTGGTCTAAGCTCGACGCGAAAGCGATAAGCCCGTACCGCGACACCCTTCCGTATGTGGGCTTCATCCCTACGACGCCGCATAATGCGGCGGGCTGCCTTATCGAGCCGCCCGTATCGGAGCCGAGCGCCATGATCGCCTCATCGGCGGCGACTACCGCGGCCGAACCGCCGCTCGAGCCGCCGGGGATCCTCGATGTGTCCCACGGGTTCAACGTCGGGAAATACGCGGAGTTCTCGCAGGATGAACCGAACGCGAATTCGTCCATGTTCGCCCTGCCGAGGACAATGGCCCCCTCGGCCTTCAACTTCTCTATGACCGTAGCGTTATAGGGCGGCCTGAAACCGCGCAGTATCTTCGAAGCGCAGGTAGTCGGTTCGCCTTCAACGCAGATGTTATCTTTTACTGCTACCGGAATGCCCCTGAGCTTGCCCGACACTGCGCCCGACGGCGCGCTGGGCTTATCGATATTGACATAACCCTTCACTTTGCCGTCGATAGCGGCCGTGCGCGAACAGACCGACTCGATGATATCCTCCGATCTCACGGATCTTTTATCCAGGAGGCCGAGTAGCTCATGCGCTGTAAGGGTATAAAGGTTTTCCATTTATAAGGATTACTCTTCTATTATCCTGGGGACCTTGAAAAAATCCCCTTTCTTCTGGGGAGCATTGGAAAGCACGGACTCTACGGGCGACGAAGCCCTTGCCTCGTCCTCCCTGAACGGGTTGGATGCCGCGTGCGGATGGCTCATCGGAGGGGTATCCTTCGATATATCGAGGCGCTCGTTGAGCTTGTCGACATAGCCGAGGATGCCGTCCAGCTGCCTCGCGATAAGCGATACCTCATCGTCCGACAGTTTAAGCCTCGCAAGCCGCGCTACATATTTGACCTTATCGTCTTTTATTCCCATGTTATCCGTTTAAATTATCACAAGTCACGCGCTATGTCAATCCGGCCTCATGAGGCCGCGGGCCATAACGTGTCCGCTATCAGCGCAAACTGCTGCAGTGCCAGCTGTTCCGCGCGGATGCCGGGGTCGATTCCTATGCGCGTAAGCAGGGCCGCAAGCCCTGCCTTATCAAGAGTTATCGCCTCGCTGGAGAGCAGCGAATTCAGCAGCGTCTTCCTCCTCTGCCCGAAACCCGCCTTCACGACGGTGAAGAATTTCGACTGGTCCTTTACCTGGACCGAGGGCTTCGCAAGCACCGAAAGCTCGAGGAAGGTAGAGTCGACCTCGGGCTGCGGATAGAACGAATGCCTGTTTATGTCGAGCAGGGCGGACGGCTTCGTGTAGAACTGGACATATACCGAAAGTGACCCGTAATCCTTCCCTCCCGGCTTCGCGCATATCCTGTCCGCCACCTCTTTCTGGACCATCATGAAGACCGACTCGAAATTGTTCCTGTTCTCGATAAGCCGCTCTATTATAGGGGTCGTTATGTAATAAGGAAGGTTGCCTATAGCTTTTACCTTGAACGGCGCCTCGATAAGCGCGGACTCAAGGTCCATCTCGAGAAAATCGTCGCATACTATCCTGACGTTGCTGAACCCCTTGAGTATGTCGTTGAGGGCAAGGCAGACGTTCCTGTCCTTTTCTATCGCGAGGACCCTTTTGACGTCGCGGGCAAGCCTGTTCGTGAGCGCGCCGAGCCCGGCGCCTATCTCCATGACCCAGTCAATGCTCGTGAACTTGCAGGCGGTCATGATATCCTCTACGACATCGCTGTCAACAAGGAAATTCTGGCCGAGGAATTTTTTGGGTGTTATTCCGTATTTCCCCAGCGTGGACTTCAGTTCCGGAAGGGTCAGCATGACGGTTTCCCGCACCTCGCGGCCATGCGTGCCGCGAGCTTGATCGATTCTTCCATCGGGCCGGAGCCAGCAATGCCTTTTCCGGCAATATCGAACGCAGTGCCGTGGCCCGGCGAAGTCCTCGGGAATGGGAGCCCAAGCGTGACATTTATGCTTTCGTCACGCGCTATCATCTTCAGCGGCGTGAGCCCCTGGTCGTGGTACATTGCCACTACGCAATCAAATTTCCCGCGATAAGCGGAATAGAAAAGCGCCTCGGACGATACCGGCCCTATCACGCCCGGGCATGTTTTCCTTGCGAGCTTGACGGCAGGCCCTATCAGCTTTATCTCCTCTGTCCCTATCTTGCCGCCCTCACCGCTGTGCGGATTCAAGCCCGCAACGCCTATCCTCGGCTTCGGTATACCGAACAATCCCTTCATCGCGTCATGGCTTATTTTTATGCAATCCGCGATATTCGCGCGCGTAAGCGCCGCCGGCACATCCTTGACGGGAATATGCCTCGTGACCAGCGCGACCCTTAACGGGCCGCCGATCAGCATCATCGCGAATCTCTTGACACCGAACCTTGCCGCGATATATTCCGTGTGGCCGGTGAAGCCCCTGCGTGACAGGGAAACAGCCTCCTTGCTCAACGGCGCGTTCACTATGCAGTCCGCCTCGCCGGCTTCTATCATATCGAGTGCTTTATCAAGGTACGCCAGGGAGGCCCTGCCGGACGATCTCGACTGCCTGCCGAAACGCACATCGCGGGCTTCCACCGCCCCCGCGTCGACCAGCCGTATCCCGGCGCCTGCGCGGCACATCGGCACCCCGGCCGCTTTTGAAGCCGCCGAGAGCACCGGAATGTCGCCCACGATAATAAAATCGGCAAGCCCGCGCAGTGCAGGGCTTGCCATGGATCTCAATACTACTTCCGGGCCTATACCGCACGGGTCGCCTATCGTTATGACGACCTTCGGGCGCCCCGGCGCCTCTCTCTTACTTGATCTGTATGAAGGCATCGCGTTTTAATTTCGCTATCCATTCCTTATAGCGCTGTTGGGCCTTCTCCCTGTAGATGATGTTCTCGATATCGTCGCGAGCTTCCTGGAGCGTCAGCTCCCTCGCGTCCCTTTTCTGCTCGGTCTTGAATATGAAATATCCGGTATCCGCCCTGAGCGGCTCGGAGACCTCGCCCTCCTTCATGCTGAAGATAACCTTGTCGAAATCTTCGCGCATCTGGCCGCGTTCGACAAAACCGAAATCCCCGCCTTCATCGGACTTCATTCCCTGCGAGTACAGCTTCGCGAGCTCGCCGAAATCCCTTCCTTCCTTTATGAGCTTCAATATGTCGTACGACTTCTGCTTTACCGCGTCTTCGCTCTGCTCGCCATCGAAACGCAGCATGATGCTCCTGACCCTCACCGCCTCGGGGGCCTTGAGCTCCGCCGAATGTTTCTTGTAATAATCGTCTATCTCCGACGGGGTCACTACGACCTTCTCCTTTACTTCATGCGAGACGAGCTTGCCCATCATTATATTTTCCCTGTAACGCTTCTTGAGCACCTCCGTCGAGATGCCGGCCTTCTGCACTTCCGCGTAGAATACATCCTCCGAGGGGAATTTCGATTTTATCTGCTTGAACTGCTCCTCGACTTCCGAATCATCCACGATGATACCGAGTTTCTTCGCTTGCTGGAGGATCAGCTTGTCCTCGATCATCTGGTTCAGGTAATCCTTCCTGGCCTCCTCTATCTTTGCGGCCAGTTCTGCCCCGGAATACTCGCTTTTGAGCTCTTCGGATATCTGGTTCAGCGCGAAATCCAGGTCGGACTGCGTGAGCACTTCGTCGTTGACGACAACGAGTATCTTGTTATCCGCGGCTGCGGCAACGCCCGGCGCGGACAGGAGCGCCAGGGCGAGTATGAACGCCGTTATGCGCGTCATTCGACCTCCTCTTCCAGGAGCTTCTCGTTGATCTTTATGCGGGCCTTGGACCTTAGGTCCTTTATCATTTCGTCCATCGTAACCTGCTGGGCCTTATCCTTCAGTTCCTTCTCTATCGCGTCCCTCACCTCGGACAGCTCCACCGTCCGCGGCTCTATCTTCTCGGTGATCCTTATTATGTGGTATCCGAATTTCGTCCTTATGATATCGCTCGTCTGCCCGACATCGAGACCGAGCGCAACCTCTTCAATCTGGGGCATGAGCTGGCCCTTGACGAAATACCCTATATCGCCGCCGCGGTCCTTTGAGGGGTCCCTTGAATATTCCCTGGCAAGCTGTGCGAAATCAACACCGTCGTTAAGTTTCTGCTGGACCTCCCTGGCCTCGGCCTCCGTATCCGTCATTATATGGCTCGCGCGCATCTTTAACGGCGTGATAAATTCGCCCTTGTGCGCTTCGTAAAACTCTTTTATCTTCTCTTCGCTAACCGCCGTCTTCCTGCCCTCGTTCTCGAGAAGTTTAGCTACGAGGATCTTTCTTTTTGCCTCTTCGATCAGCTCCCGGACCTCCCTGTCCCTGTTCAGGCCCCTCTTCAGGGCTTCCTTGTACATAAGCTGTTCGCTGATCATGTCGTCGAGGAAATCCTTCTTCCGCTGCGTGGCTATCGCCTTATAGTACGCGGGCATCTTCGACAGCCTCATCTCGAAATCCCCGACGGTGATCGCCTTGCCGTTGACCCGCGCAAGGGTCTTAGACCTCGTGTCGGAACATCCCGGGAGGACTGCCGCGGCCGCGAATATTGCGGCAGAAACGCATATTATCCTGACAGTTCTGTTTGGCATAATGTCATTCCTGGTAAGTTGTTGCGAATAATATACTACCATACCGAAACGCGGCTAAGCAAGCCCTTTCCGCGCGGAAGACCTGCGCTCCTTGAGCCCGGCTATCGTGCTCCTGAGCAGCCTGCAATAGAGATCGAACCCTATGGCCTGGATGAAACCATGCTGTTGTGTCCCGAGGAGGTTACCGGCGCCGCGCAGTTCGAGGTCTTCCATAGCTATCTTGAACCCCGAACCGAGTTCCGTGTGTTCCTCGATGGCCTTAAGCCTTGTCTCGGCGTCTTTCGGAAGCTGCCAGCCCTTCGGATAAAGGAAATATGAGTATGCCTGCACCGTATACCTTCCGACCCTGCCCCTCAACTGGTAAAGGTCGGCGAGCCCGAACATGTCCGCGCGGTTGACAAATATCGTGTTCGCGTTCGGGATATCTATGCCGGACTGGACGATCGCCGTAGATACGAGCACGTCTATCTTTCCCCTTATGAACCCCACCATAATATTCTCGAGCTCATGCGCCGGCATCTGCCCGTGCGCCTGCTCTATCTTCGCCTTCGGGACAATCGACTTGAGCTTCTCCGCCAGCTTGCCCAGGCCCTGGATCCTGTTGTTCACGAAGAAGACCTGGCCTCCGCGCCTGAGTTCGCGCTCGATCCCCGCCTTAATAGCCGCCTCGCTGAACTCCGATACCTTCGTCGCGACCGGTATCCTGTCCTTCGGCGGAGTGTCTATGACACTCATGTCCTTTATACCCATAAGAGACATATAGAGCGTCCGGGGTATCGGCGTCGCGGTGAGCGTCAGCACGTCCACGAGCAGCCTCATCCTCTTGAGCCGCTCCTTGTGCTTCACGCCGAATCGCTGCTCTTCGTCTATTATGACGAGGCCGAGGTCCTTAAAGTTTACATCGTGCGAAAGGAGCCTGTGCGTGCCTATCATGATGTCCGCGGAACCGTCCCTGAGGCCCTCGATTATCCGTTTCTGCTCCGCGCCGCTCCTGAAACGCGACAGCATCTCGACCTTGACCGGAAATCTCTTGAGGCGTTCCCTGAACGTCGAATAATGCTGTTCGGCGAGGATCGTAGTCGGGACGAGCATCGCGACCTGCCTGTTGTCCATAACCGCCTTGAAGGCCGCGCGCAGGGCAACCTCGGTCTTGCCGTACCCGACATCCCCGCAGATGAGCCTGTCCATCGGCTTCGGGCTCTCCATGTCGCGTTTTACCTCCCCGGACGCGCGCGCCTGGGCCGGGGTATCTTCGAAAGGGAACGACCTCTCCAGCTGGCCCTGCCATTCGGTATCGGCAGGGAACGCGTGGCCTCTAAGCGCTTCGCGTTTCGCCTGTATCTCGACATACTCGAGCGCGAGCGAATAGATGCCTCTCTGCGCGCGGGCTTTCGCGAGCGCCCATGCCTTCGTCCCGAGCTTGTAAAGTTTCGGCGGGCGACCCTCGAACCCGATATACTTCTGGACGAGGTTCATGTCGCCCATCGGCACGAAGAGCTTCGCGCCTTCTGCGTATTCGAGCACTATATAATCTACGGTCCCTTTATGTTCCTTGACCCTTTCGATGCCCTTATACCTTCCGATGCCGTGCTTGACATGGACAACAAGGTCGCCCGGGGATATATCGATAAAATTGCTTATCGGCAGGTCTTCGGATATGCCGGCCCCCATTTCGGCTGCCCTTTGCGCCCTGATCCTTTTCGGGATTATGCCTTTGGCCGGCAGGACGATGGCCATCTGGTGGTCGAGGAATGAGGAACCGGTGGCAATATCGAAGGACCTTATGCGGACCATCCTGTCCGCGT
>JAKLIT010000080.1 GCA_022709465.1 Candidatus Omnitrophota bacterium
GCGGTCGCGTCGGTGGAGACGCTGAAACTATCGTCGCTCGTTGCGGCGGGCGCACTCTTCGTGGTCACTCTTGCGGAGACATCGCGAATTCCCGTCGATAACAGGGAGACGCACCTCGAGCTGACGATGGTGCACGAAGCGATGGTCCTTGAATATTCCGGGCGTTCGCTCGCGTTCATAGAGTTCGCTTCGCATATCAAGCAGGTGCTGTTCTACTCGGTTATCGCGGCGGTCGCGATACCGTTAGGCAATTACGCGGCCAAGATGGCCGCGATAGCGGTAGCGGTTGCGGTGCTCGAGGTATCGATGGCAAAGATGCGCCTTTTCAGGGTAGTGGACCTTATGAGTTTCTCATTCGTGCTCTCGGTAATAGCGGTAGTCATCTCCGCGATGGGGTTTTAAAATGGCGGTAGGGCTGATACTTTTAGGGATACTGATGATGGCATTCGCTATGGTCGCCGCGAAGAGGATGTCCGCGCTGATATTCGGTTTCAGGGCGCAATCGTTCTTCCTGTTCCTGCTGACATTCATCCTCGCGTTCAGGGAGAATTCCACCCAGCTATATTTCGTGACGACGATGCTGTTCGCGATAAAGGTCGTGCTCGTTCCTAACTTCCTGCTCAGGGTCGCCCGAAGGATAAAGGTCAACGAGGACCTCGGCCTCTCGGCAAACCCGACCATCTCCATATTCGCGGCGGTGCTCCTCTCGTACATGGCGTACCTGTTTACCGGCAAGATATTGTCGTTCCCCGGGGAGTTCGAGAACAGCGCGTTCTTCGTCTCTCTCTCGGTGACTATGATAGGGATCTTCCTCATGATGTCTAGGATGAAGGCGCTCGCGCAGATAATAGGCCTTCTCGTCATGGAGAACGGGATGTTCCTCGCGGCAGCCAGCGTGTCGGGCGGTATGCCGTTCATAGTCGAGATCGCGATATTCTTCGATATTTTGCTCGTCGTTATAATACTCGGCGTGTTCGTGTTCAAGATAAACAAGCTTTTCACGCACATAGACGTGGACAAACTTTCGGAACTGAAGGGCTGATATGGAGATATTTCCTATATTACTCATACCTCTCGCGCTTGCCGGGATCGCGGTACTGCCGGGCGTAAAAGCCGGCAGGAGCAGGAAATTCGGCGCGCTTAACGCGGCTGGGCATTTTGCCAACGCGGCGCTTGCCGTTATGCTCGTACTCGGGCTGCTGAGATCCGGCGAGCCCGCGTCATTCTTCGGGTTCTTTTATGCCGATATTTTGAGCGCGTTCTTCATCTTGACTATATCGGTAATAAATTCTATCTCGGCGCTCTATTCGATCGGGTATATCTCCGCGGACGTCAAGGACGGGGTGATGAGCGAGAGGAAAGCAAAGGCATATTACGCGCTTTTCAACCTTTTCGCGTTGTCGATGCTCTGCGTACCGGTAGTAAGCAACCTCGGCATGGTATGGGTGGCGATAGAGATGACGACGCTCGTTTCGGCGTTCCTCGTCGGGTTCTATAACAAGAAAGAGTCGATCGAGGCGGCCTGGAAATACATAATAATCTGCTCCGTGGGCATCACGCTTGCCTTGCTTGGAACGATATTGTTCTATTATACGGCTTCGCGCGACGGCGGCATCTCGTCGCTGAACTGGACCGACATGGCAGCGGTCGCGGGCAGCCTGAACCCGTCGATACTAAAAGTCGCGTTCCTTTTCATACTTGTGGGGTACGGGACAAAAGCGGGGTTCGTCCCGATGCATACCTGGCTTCCGGACGCGCACAGCCAGGCGCTCGCGCCGATAAGCGCGATGCTCTCCGGCGTCCTGCTGCCGACGGCTATTTACGCGATAATAAGGTTCGCGACGATAACAAACGTCTGCATCGGCACGGGATATACGGGAAACCTGTTCATGCTCTTCGGGCTTGTATCGCTCGGCGTAGGGGCGGGTTTCGTGCTCGTCCAGAGGGATATTAAACGCCTGCTTGCCTACAGCAGTGTCGAGAACATAGGGATAATTGCGGCAGGGCTCGGGTTCGGCGGGACGGTCGCTATCTACGGCGCTCTGTTCCATATATTCAACCATGCCGCCGCGAAATCGCTGATGTTCTTCGCCGCGGGCCGCGCGGTAAAAAAATACAAGTCGCACAATATCCGCGAGATACGCGGGATAATAAGCGCGATGCCGTTTGCCGGCGCGATGCTTATTATCGGTGTATTTGCGCTGACCGGCTCTCCGCCGTTCTCGGCATTTTTCAGCGAAATAATGATATTGCTGGCGGGATTCAAGATGGGCCTTTGGCCGCAGGCGGCGCTGCTGCTGTTGTTCATGGCTGTCGCATTCAGCGCGATAGTGTTGAATATCAGCCGGTCTGTCTTCGGCGGAAAGCCGGAAGGGATGCCGGTCGAAGGGGAGCCGTTGAGCGGTAAGCTCGCATTCGGAATATTGATAATATTGGTCTGCGTCATGGGCCTTGCGGCGCCCGGATTTATCAGGGACCTGCTGCTGGCCGCGTCAGAGATAATAAGGGGCGCGTGATGGAACGCAAGAACGAGATATATTATGAGGTTGAGCCCGGACGTTTCACGGAGGAATGCATAGGCCTGCATAAACGGCTTGAATCGCCCGTAATGGCGTATTTTGCCGAGGACCTAAGGAAGGAGAGCGGAAAATTCCGCATATATTGCGTGTTCCTCGACAGAAAAGCCGGCAGGTGGGAGGTCGCCAGCACAAACATTCCCGGTAATGATCCTAAGATGCCGTCTCTTGCGCAAGAGATGTATTCGGCGAGCTTGTTCGAACGCGAGATGGCGGAGATGTTCGGGATATGCTTTGAGGGGAGCCCTGATTCCAGGCGCCTTGCCCTCCATGACGAGGCATGGCCCGAGGGATTATATCCTCTGCGCAAGGATTTCGCTCCTCCGGCGCCCGCGCAGAAAGCGCCCGGTGAGCGCAGCGAGTACCGTTTCAAGAAGGTCGAAGGAGAGGGGATATTCGAGGTCCCGGTCGGCCCGGTCCATGCGGGTATTATCGGCCCGGGGCATTTCAGGTTCAGCGCGGCCGGCGAGCCGATAATTAACCTCGAGACGCGTTTGGGATTTACGCACCGCGGTGTCGAAAAGATGCTCGAGGGCATGGACGCGCGCGAAGCCGTTTCGTTAACCGAGAAGATCGCGGGAGATTCCGCTTTTGCTTACAGCTCTGCGTTTTGCGCAGCCATCGGGAAGATATGCGGCGCGAGAGTACCCGGAAGGGCGAAGGTCGTCAGGGCAATATTCCTGGAATTGGAAAGGATGTATAACCACGCAAATGATATCGGCGGCATTGCGACGGATGTTGGGTTCAGCTTTCCGAACGCGCTGGCATCTGTGGTAAAAGAAGGCCTCCTGGCGCTTAACGGGAAACTTACCGGCAGCAGGTACCTGAAAGGCGTAAACAGGATAGGCGGTGTAGCGGCGGATATCCCGGAGGAAGGAAGGGTTTTACTGCTAGAGTCCATTGGCCTCGCGCAGAAGGACATCAGCGAGATAAGAGAGATCCTCCACTCCAGCATCTCGTTCATGGACAGGGTGGACAATACGGGAATCTTAAAGAAGAAGACCGCGGCGGACCTTGGGATAACGGGGCTTGCGGCGCGCGCATCGGGGATGCGTTCCGACCTGCGCGCGGTCTTCGACGGCGATATATACAATGCCTGCGGTTTTAGGCCCGCAATGGAGGAGGACGGAGATGTCCTTGCGAGGCTGGATGTGCGGTTCAGCGAGTTCGACGCCTCCTGCGCATTGATAAGGAAATTCGCGGCCATGCTCGGCAGCCTCTCGGAACCGCCTGGGACGGAAACGGAATGGGAACCGAAAGAGGGCTTCTCGATCGGATGCGTCGAAGCGTGGAGGGGGCCGCTGCTGTTCTGGATAAGGACGCGCCGGGACGGCCGCATCGAACGCTGCAAAATAGTGGACCCGTCGTTCAGGAACTGGCAGGGGCTCTGCTTTGCGGTGCTCGGGAACATAATCCCGGACTTCCCGTTATGCAACAAGAGCTTCGACCTCTCGTATCCCGGCAATGACCTTTAAAGCATAAGGCGTTGCCGTCTTATTTTCACCCACCCTACGGGGTGGTTATCCACAGGCAGGGGTTAGAAATGAAGAGAATATTAAAAATTAAACTAAAAAAAGGAATATTGGCCAAGCCGATCAGTCCCGGGAGGGAATTGCATCCCGGGGTCGAGGCGATGGGTGCCGAATTAAGGGAGAAGATTAAAGAGAGGTTCGGCCGCTCGTTCCATATCCGCGAAGTCGATACAGGATCTTGCGGCGCGTGTGAATCGGAGATAATTTCAGCGACGAATCCCATCTATGATATCCAGCGCTTCGGCATCGATTTCGTCGCATCGCCACGTCACGCGGATGCGCTTCTGGTGACGGGGCCCGTGTCGAGGAACATGGCTGTTGCATTGCGCAAGACCTACGAAGCCATGCCCGAGCCGAAATTTGTCATAACGTTGGGTGATTGCGCGAAAGACGGCGGCGCCTTCAAGGACTCATATTATACCGCCGGTGGCGTTAAAGAAATCCTGCCCGTTGATTACCATATTCCCGGTTGCCCGCCATCGCCGGAGACGATCATCAAAGCCCTGCTGGCATTCCTGAGTAAATAGCGCTATAGAACTTTATCGAGTATTTCATCATAAGGTCTTTGGGTTAGGATGTATACGGCAAAGGCATTACGCCTGCTTACATCGTCGGGCCCAAGGTCGCGGAAAAGAGGGTTCTCGGTCAGGAGGCCTGTCGGGCGACCCGTAAAATATGAACGGCAACTCGACCATCTGTAATGCTCGGGATTATCTACTAAACCGGACCTTACAGGATTCCGTTCGATATATCTTGCGCACTCGAGTAGGTATGAATTCTGGCCGATCAATTTGCTTCTATAGCGTCCCTGGAATAGGTATCCAACATAGCCGTATTTCTTTTGATAATAAAACCTGAAGGATTGCAATAAAGCCTGCATTAATCTTGAGGCGTCCTCTTTCCTGGCTATCCTTATGAGCAAATGTATATGATTCGGCATTAGGCAATAATGGTAGAGCTCAAAAGGGTATTTGTAACCGCACTTCGACAGCGAATGCAGGAACTGCCGGTAGTCATTCTCATCTCTGAATATCACCTGCTTGTTGTTGCCTCTCTGGACAATATGGTAAATCGCGTTATCTGCTACTTCTCTTTTTGGCGGCATTTTTCACCTCGCTTTATGTCAATAGACGTAAATATTGGGCAAATTCTTTCAAAAAAATGGGGCAAGAGGGGCAATATGTGGATAAGTACCCTATAGGGTGGGTTAAAATAGGACGGCAACGCCTTACGCATTTCGCATGTAAACCTTTTTAATCCAGGTGCGTCTAATTATTAAATAAAGGATGAAATATGTCTTGACAGTCTGAAATGTATGATATATCATACTAATCATACAATTCGGAGGTGGATATGAGCGATGTATTCAAGGGGCCGCACGGGGATTTCCACAGCGTGGTGACCGTCGGCGAGAGGGGACAGGTGGTCGTCCCGGCCGATATCAGGAAGCAGTTCAACATCAAATCCGGGGATAAGCTTGTTGTCTTCGCGAAGCCGCAGCATATGATAGGCCTCGTCCCGGCGGATGATTTCAACCGTTTCCTGACGGAAGCCACGAAGGTGCTATCGAAAATTAAAAGCAGGTTATAATAAGTGAGAACGGTTCATATTAAATATCTGATATGCGCAGCGCTTATCCTTCTCGGCCCGCAGCAGGGCGCGGGGGCAGAGGAGGTGTTCACATGGGAAGACTGCGTCAAGGAAGCCGCGAAGAACAATCCCGACCTCGTCTCCGCGAAAGAGTCGGTCAATAGCGTTACGGCTGACAAGTCGATAACCGCAAGCGGGCTCTTCCCGCAGGTATCGGCCGACGCGGGCGTCTCGAAGTCAAAGAGCGGCTCGGGCGGCCAGTCATCCGGTGGGCAATCGGGCGGTTCCTCGAGCAGCTCAACAAATAATTACAATTACGGCGTCAGCGGCAGCCAGCTTATCTTCGACGGTTTCAACACCGCCAACAAGGTCAATGCCGCCGCGGAAAATATCAAGGCGGC
>JAKLIT010000081.1 GCA_022709465.1 Candidatus Omnitrophota bacterium
AGCGCTATGGGGAACAAGATCGTGCCTATGGGATCGATATGGTTGACCGGGTTAAGGGTCAGCCTGCCCGACAATTTCGCGGTAGGGTCGCCGAGCTTATAGGCGACCCATCCGTGCGAGACCTCATGGATCATTATCGCGAAGATAAATACAGCTATCGAGATGACGTATTCGTATATTTGGGGATTGGTCATGATACGGGACTGCCTGTAGTTATATCCCTGTCGGGAGCCAATACTGCGAGGGAGGTTGCGTCCTTTGTCGCGAGAAGCATGCCGTTCGAGGCCACGCCGCGTATGACGGCCGGTTCGAGGTTATCTATTATGACGACCTGCTTCCCGACCAGCTCTTCCGGCTTATAATGCATCTTTATGCCGGCGACTATCGTCTTCTCCTCCGTTCCTGTAGTCACGGTCAGCACGTATAGCTTATCGGCATTCGGATGGTCCTCGACCTTCAGGACCTTCGCTATCTTAAGCTGCAGTTTCTTGAAATCCTCGAATTTAACGTATTCCATCGTCATTCTATTATCTGTATCGCATCGGCCTCGTAAAGCGCCGTGCCCTTGACCTCTTTCTTTACGCCCCAGATGTTCACCGGGATATTCACGTATTTCCCGAGGTCGTCCTTAGCACTGGTGATATATCCGAGCTGTTTCCCGTCCTTCATCAGCTTGTATTTGCTGAGGCGGCCGGATATCTTCCCGACGTTCGATACGACTCCGCTCGCCAGGGGCGGCTCGCCCGGCCGCGGGGAGGATATGTTCTTTATCTTCGCGTCGTAATCCTGCTTCGCTTTCAGGTGCTCTATCTCCGCGATCTTGAGCTTTACCTCTTCGGCTTTCAAGGCCGCTTGCTTTCCCTCCGGGGAATCCTTATAAGCCGCCGCGAACTTCACGTATTCATCGAGTATCCATTTGAGCTCGATCTCGCGCATGGGCTTTTTCAACTCGTTCCTGTATGCGTCATCTATTCCGGCGAGTTTCTCCTGGAGCGAGATGTCCTTCTTTACCCAGGATTCTTCGCCCTTGCCTATATATTTCGCGTAGACCCAACCGTATGAGCCCTTGGGCGCTTCTATCTCGTACCAGTCCAAGTACTGCTTAAGGACTTTTACGGAAGCCCCCTTCTCGAGGCGGCCTATGACCGAAGACGACTTCGTCGCCGCGCTCCTTACCAGCGCCTTATCTTCCGTTACCGTGCCTATGCCTTCCTTAAGCGAGACATTCGCCTTATTCACGTAGACGAGCGCCCTTGGCGGAAGGTCTATCTTATACCAGTCGCCTTTCCTTTCGGCTACGCTGACACTTTCGCCTTTCGAAAGCTGGCACAGGACCTCCGATGAAGTGTTGCCGGATGCGCGGACGTTGACCCTGTCAGCGGAGACTGTCTCGGGACTGGCCTCGGGCATCGCAAAAGAAAAAGCCAGGCATATCGCTGTGATAACGAACTGCCTGGCATAAATCACGGTTCTCATGCTTACTTCGCTTTCGCTTGTTCCTTCTTTGCGGGCGCTGCCGCTGCCTTTGCTGCAGGTGCTGCTCCCGGCGCTGCAGGTGCTGCTCCCGGAGCTGCCGCTGCGCCTTCCGCCGCTACCTTGGCCTCGGACTTCTCCTTCTTTACCTTTATCTTCAGCGACTTGACCTTCGGGAGCCCGAAGACGGAGTCCTTCTCGCCCCATTTATCCTTATCGGCAAGCATCTTTATGCGCTCGAAACGCTTGAATACTGACCTATGACCCCTGCCTTTTGAAGGGCGCAGACTCGGGTGGATCGACATCTCTTCTCTCCTTTTATTAACGTTTTCTGATTATACAGCCTTTGTACTTCTTCTGCATCTCGGCGAACGTTTTTTTCGCCGCATCCTTGCTTTCGAATGAACCGACGCACAAAATATAATAGGCGCCTTTCTTTATGACTTCGGACATATACCCCTGGGACTTAAGGCGCGTAAGTTCCTTGTCCGCCATATCCCTGGCCTTATACGACGCGACCTGTATGGTATAAGGCTTTACCGCTGCGGGCTTAGGCACCTCGGCTACCTGCTGGACTGCCACCGGTTCGACCGGCACCGCTACTATGGGCTCGGGCGATTCCGCGGGGACCGCGGGCGCCGCTGCCTGCGCTTCGATGGGCGCGCTTACATCCGCCCCGGAAAGGCTCCTGCCCCTCTCGACGCCGAGCGCGAATACGATAGCCCCCAACACAAGAAGCCCCATAAGTACGACTGCCAGGACCTCATAAGGGACCGAAATATTCAACCGATGCTGGGGAAACAACGGCTTATTGAACTTATTCAATACGCCGAAGAGCTTTCCCCTTGTCTTCTTGACGACTATAAACTCGTCAAAAAGTTCTTGCTGTTGCTTTTGGGTGTTAACAGGCGGCATTATCGACTCCGAGGGATATTAATACTACCACAACCGGCGCGTTATTGCAATCACTTTTTGGGGTCCTGCTCGCCCGGTTTTATCTCGAGTTTCAGGCCTCCTGTCGAGAAATAGACGCTCGACGGCTTTTTCGGGTCGCCCTTCAGCGACAATTTTATAGTATACCAGCCGTCGCCGTCATCATCCGTGAGCAGGCCTTTCTGCGCCTCCGCGCTCTCGTCTACAACTTTCCTGTTTATGTAAAATTCCAGCTCGTAATCTACCTTGCTTTCCTTAAGTCTCGCGAGGTTCCCCGAGAACCTGAAATCCTGCCCGGAGCCGTCAAGGCCGGTAATGAAGAGCTCGCCGCCTTTTGCCATTAACTTGCATGTTATCTTATCGAATTTGAACGACTGCTGCGACGGCACGCCGAACGGCTTCAATACCTTGTTCAGCGAAGCTCCGAGCCCCGACTTTATGGCGATGTTCTGGAAATCACAGTTCAGGACGAATTGCGCCCTGAACAGTTTCCCGGGCTCAAGCCGCAGGTACGCCCTTTCCGAGGTAAGCGCAAGGCCCGTCTTATCCATCGCCTTTATGTCGGTTACGCGCAGTTGCGCCGGCGGCTTTGCCCTCACGCTCCCGAAGACGATGTCCATTTCTAGGGCTTTCTCGAGCTTATAAGTTATGAAATCCTTGAGCAGGTATGATGTCAGCGGGGAATATACTATGACTGCCAGCGCCGCTATCGCGAGCAGTATATAAATGGCCCGGTTTCTCATTGTCCTCTCTCATAAGGGTTGAAGAGCCTGATGTATTCGTCAAGTGCGTACCTGTCGGTCATGCCCGCGATATAATCGCATACCGCCCTGTGCGGGCCTTCCGCCTGCATCCGGTTCTTATAGGAAGGCGGCAGCTGCTCGGTGTTCGCAATATACACATTGAAAAGCTCACGCACAAACCTGCGGGATTTGTCCGCCATCTTGACGACCCGGTGGTTCATGTATAGGTTGTCATAGAGGAACTGCTTAAGAGGTTTTCGTTTCCCGAGCAGGCCCGAGGAGAACGTTATGATCCTTTCCCCGTGCGACCTCACGTCCTCAGACGACCGTATCCCGAGGGCTTTTATCTTCTTCTCGGATTCCGTGACAAGGTCGGTAACCTGCGTATTTATCAGCGAGCGGATTATCTGGTATCTTTTTACCTGGCCTTTAACGCCCGGGTTCGCCGCGGCCAGCGAGTCGTCGGCGTCCTTCCATAGCGGAATGGACCGCAGGTCGTCCTCGCTGATAAGGCCCGACGCGAGGCCGTCATCGAGGTCGTGGTTATCATAAGCTATCTCGTCGGAGAGGTCGACTATCTGGGCTTCAAGCGCCGGGGATTTATCGGGGTCGAGCTGCGCAAGCTTGCTCGATTTGTCGTAAGGGGTCGAATGCTTGTTGATGCCCTCCCTGACTTCCCAAGTGAGGTTAAGCCCGCCGAACGCAGGATACCTCTCCTCAAGCAGGTCTACGACCCTAAGGCCCTGGATGTTATGGTCGAATCCGCCGTGGCCCTTCATCAGTTCGTGCAGTTCCTGCTCGCCGGTATGGCCGAAGGGAGGGTGCCCGATATCATGCGCAAGCGCGATGGCTTCCGTAAGGTCTGCGTTGAGCCCGAGGGTCCGCGCGATCGAGACCGCTATCTGCGCCACCTCGAGCGTATGGGTAAGGCGCGTGCGGTAATAGTCGCCCTCGTGGTTCACGAAGACCTGGGTCTTATACTCGAGCCTCCTGAACGCCGTGGAATGGATGACCCTGTCCCTGTCCCTCTGGTAACAGGTCCTATAGGGATGTTCTTCTTCCTTATGGATCCTGCCCCTTGAATCGCGCGACTTCATCGCGTAGGGCGCGAAGGTCTTGTATTCTATATCCTCTATTTCTTTGCGGGTAAACATTTTGCAAGCTTTGCATAAAGGGCATCGAGCGATTGCGACATGACCTTGGAACCCGTGAAGACCGGCATGAAGTTCACGTCGCCGTTCCACCTCGGGACGATGTGGATATGCACATGCCCCTTGACCCCCGCGCCGGCGGACCTGCCTATGTTGACGCCAATATTGAACCCGTCCGGCTTCAGGGCCTTTTCGAGCATCTTCTGGGTCCTGTTCAGGAGTTTGCACATGTCCAGCAGTTCCTCGTCCGAAAGCTTGGTGAGGTCGCTGACGTGCCTGTAAGGGACGACCATCAGGTGCCCGTTATTATAAGGGAATATGTTAAGGATCGAGAACGAATGCCTGCTCCTCTCGATGATGCGCGCGGCTTTGTCTCCGCCGGCCTTCAGCTTAGAACAGAATATGCAGCCCTTCATAGAGCCGACCTTCGATATGTATTCCGTCCTCCATGGGGCCCAAAGCCTGTCCATACGCCGTCTCCTTTTAGAACTTTACTATTTCCGCCTCTATCTTGCGGGACACCTTGATTATGCCGTATGAATTGAATTTTGCGAATATCTTGTCCGTAGGGCTGCCGGGATTAAGGAATATGACGCCGCCGCGGGTCTCGTTGACCGCGTGGTGGGAGTGTCCGAACACTATGCAGTCCACTTTGTCCTTCCTGAACTCCTCGCTCACCTTATCAATAAGCCCTTCGGGCGGCCCCGAACCGTGCGTAAGCCCTATCCTGAAACCCTTCACCTCAACGATCTCCTTCGGCTTAAGCGCCGAAGATAGCCCGGAGGCGTCCATATTGCCGCAGACCGCGATTGTCTTCTTTATCTTTTTCAGTTTTTCGAGGACGCGCGGCTCGGTGATATCGCCCGCGTGTAGTATCAGGTCGCACTTCCCTGCCTCATCGTAGACCGCCTTCGGGATGTCCCTGGCCATCCTCGGCACATGCGTATCGGACAGGACAAGTATCCTCATGAGGCGTTCTCCGAATCCATAAGGCCTTCGCAGCCCGCGCCGGCATTATCATGCCCGGCCGGCAATACGATCCTGTGCCTGCCCGCTATGTCCATGAGGATATTCAACTCTGCCGGCCCCCATATGAGGCATTTCGCGTCCTTCGCGATCAGCTTCGCGTTTGCGCCGATATCTGCGGCCGTGATTATTATCCTGCGCTTCAGGCCGTCCTTATATTTCCTGCAATGGTTTATGTAATCGATTATATGGTTATCCCCGAGGTCCCTGGCGCTGAACAGCAGGACCCATATTGAATCCGCGCCCGAGAGTTTTATGTATGAAATGCCGTCCGTCTTCGAGCGCTCGAGCTCGCATGACTTGAAATGAGGTATCCTCAGGCTCTTCCCGGACAGCTCTACGAGTTCTCCCCTGAACGACATGAAAAGCTCTCCCGTTATCCCTGCCCTCTCCCCGCTGTTCTCCGACACGTATGAATCGATGAATCCCGAGACCGATTCCCTGAACCTCGATATCTTCGGCTCGTAACCGCTGTCGAACAGGTACTCCTTGCTGTGGTAGACGTTCTTTAGCCAGAATTCGAAGACCTTGTCCCTTATAAGATAGCATACCCCGTGCTTCGAGACCTTTCCGGAATCTATCAACCTGTCGAGCAGCGCGGCCGCCTCGGGCTTCTTTACTCGGGACGACGTCGCAAGCTCCGTAATCTTCTTCGCGCCGCCCGATAATGCCAGCAAGACGGGCGTCATACGCCTGTCCATCTCCTCGAACTCTGTCAGGACGACCGAAAAATGCTGGTTCAATA
>JAKLIT010000082.1 GCA_022709465.1 Candidatus Omnitrophota bacterium
CTTCCAGGAAGAGAAGGCGTTCAAGCGGCGCATTGCCGCTCTGCTGAATGACCTTAGGAACGAGCCCCCGATGGAGAAGGGAATACCGGTGCAGGTGGCCGGGGACCCCGAGAAGAAGAACGTTTCGGTAAGGGAAAAAGAAGGCATCCCGATGTCCGCGCAGGAGGCTGAGGCCTTCAAGGGATTGTCCGCCGAATACGGGGTGGAGTTCATATAGTGGGAAGGGTGGATCTCGTCATAATAGTCCCTCCGGCGGGGGTAAGCAATACGGTGTATCCTCCGTACGGCGCGATGTATATCGCTGCCGCGGCCGGAAAGGCGGGGCTCGAATCCCGGATAATAAATGTCGACACTGACAGGATATCTAATGAAGAGGTCATAGGACGGCTTAAGGCGCTTGAGCCCGGGTATATAGGTATAAGCGGCATTGTCGCGCCTTCGTATAAATACATCAAAGGCCTCAGCGCGGATATTAAGTCGGCGATGCCGGAGAGTATACAGATACTTGGCGGGGGGTTATCGAGCGCGGCGGAGACGGTCCTCAGGAACATGCCGGTGGATTATGTCATCGCGGGCGAGGGTGACAAGGCGATAACGGAACTCATCAGCCGCCTGCGGGAAGGGAAGGCGCCCTCGGATGTCACCGGGCTTTATTACAGGGAGGGCGATAGATGCGTATTCACGGGCGCGAGGAAGCTCATAGCGAACATAGATGAATTGCCTTATCCCGCGTTCGATCTCGTCGATATGGCCAGGTATATGCCCGACGGGAAGGAATTCATAGGGTATTTCATCCAGGATATAAAGGACGCAAGGATAACCGACCCGAAGCGCAAGGGCGGAATGGTGACGATACCGACGGGCAGAGGATGTTTCGGGAAGTGTTCGTTCTGTTTCAGGGCATACCCGGGGCTCAGGACGCATTCCATGAAGTATGTATTCGACCTGATAGAGCACTGCATGGAAAAATTCGGCACGAGCTACTTTTCTTTCGGGGATGAGTGCTTTGCGCCGAACAAGGAGCATAACCGGAGATTCATCGAGGAATACAGGAGAAGGAAGCTCGACCTTGTCTTCAGGATACTCGGCATGCGGGTTGATACGGTAGACAGGGATATATTGCGCGATTATAAGGATATAGGATGCTGGATGATCGAATACGGTTTCGAGGCCGGCAACCAGAGGATGCTCAATATCATCGACAAGAGGGTAACCGTGGAGCAGAACAGGCAGGTCGCTCTCTGGACGAAGGAGGCCGGCATATATACGTCGCCGACGCTTGTCCTTGCGATGCCGGGCGAGACAGACAGGACCGTAAACGAATCCATCAGTTTCCTTAAATCGCTGGGCCTCGGTTATAAGCAATACCAATGGTCGTACGCGCTTCCTATACCCGGTTCACCGCTCTACGATTTCGCTAAGCTGTCCGGCGCTATCAGGGACGAGGACGAATACCTCGTTTCGCTCGACGGCAAAGTCGCGGGGGCGGGGGTATTCCATGTCAACCTCACAGATGAGCAGGACTCAACGGTCGCGGGATGGGCGGACAGGATAAAGGAGGAGGTCGACTCGGATTATTTCAGGAGGGTATACAGGTTTAAGGCCGTTGCCGCCGTAGCCCGACTCTTCAAGAAAATCTGCCTGCATATAAGAAGGAAGGACCTTTTGGAAGTGGCCATAGGAAAGCTAATGCGCATGAAACGCGAAGGCCAGGCCGGCCCGGCGGCTCCTGCAGCGGTATCGGCGAGGTTCAGGAAGAAGGGCGATATCGTATTTGAAGACCTGATAAAGGGCATGAATGATACGGCTATCAACAGGGAGATGGCCCTGAAGAATATCAATACGAGGCTGGCGTCGTGATAAAGGAAGCGCTGCTCGGCGCGGATTACAGGTTCGACGGGACGCTGCCGCATTTGCCGTTGAGCGGCCATCAGAAGGACGCGAGGGAGCTCTTCCTTAATGATATACACGCGAAAGGCAAATACATAGAGGTCTCAAGATGCCCATTCTGCGGGGCGGCGGACCTCACGAAGGTATCGGAGAGGGACTCGAGGGGACTGCCGTGCGAAGTGGCGGTATGCGACGCCTGCGGCGGATGCTTCAAGAGCAGGATACTCGACGATGAGGCGAACAGGTACCTGTACGAGAAGATATCATATATGTTAAGGGGCAAGGACCGCTCACCCGGGGCGGTTGAAGCGCTCTTCAGGAGAAGGGTAAAGGAATTCGCTTATCCGAGATACGGGTTTATAAGGCATTTTGCCGAATTGGAGCAGGACACGGACCTTATTGCCGAGTTCGGCTGCGGCGACGGGGCAAACCTGGTGCCGTGGAGGGAAGACGGGTTCAGCGTGATAGGGATAGAGTTTGACGGAGGGATGGTTGAGTTCGGCAGGAGCAAGGGCCTCGATCTAGTGCATGGCGATTTCATGACGCACGACCTCGTAGGCGCGAGGCCTAAGCTTGTCATCCTTTCGCACCTGCTCGAGCATGTGACGGACATGAACGCGGTCTTAAACCGCATTCATTCAGTGCTCGACCCATACGGATACCTGTTCATAGAAGTGCCGGGAGTCAGGGGCCAGGGCCTCGGAAGGCCGTTATCCTCGTTCGACGTGGAGCACAATTACTATTTTGACCTCGAAAGCCTCTCGTCGGCGCTCAGGAAGAACAGGTTCTCGGTGGCTTACGGCGACGAATATATAAGGGTGATATGCAGGCCGGCAGGTGCGCCGGTAGCGGAACCGCGGAACAGGAAAGCCGGCGCGCGCAGGATCCTGGAACTTTTCAGGGAAGAAGAATCGGGAAGTATAAGGGCAAAGGCCATGAACAGGCTGACCGGCGCGTATTTCAGCGCGTATTATTCGATATTATCGTCAGGAGTCGGACATGGTAAAGCGTAAATGCAGGATGGTAGCGATGATACCCGCGAGGATGGGGAGCACGCGCCTCGCGATGAAGAACCTCGCGCTGATAGGCGGAAAGCCGATGATATATTACGCCATAAAGGCCGCGAAGTCGTCGGGAGTGTTTGACAGGGTGGTCGTTAACTCGGAAGATGCCGTATTCTCGAAGATAGCAAAGCGCTACGGCGCGGAATTCTACCTGCGCCCTCCGGAGTGGGCGACCTCTACCGCGAAATCGGACCATGTGGTCTATGATTTCATAAAGAATAACCCATGCGATGTGATCGCATGGATCAATCCTACATCCCCGCTGCAGACGGCGGATGAAGTCAGGGGCGCCATGGAATATTTCGGGAAAGAGGGCCTCGATTCGATGATAACGGTAAAGGACGAACAGGTCCATTGCGTATATAAGGGAAAGCCGGTCAATTTCAGCCTGAAGGAGGTCTTCGCGCAGACCCAGGACCTCGTCCCGGTAAGGCCTTTCGTGTATTCGGTAATGGCGTGGAGGACGAAGACGTTCGTAAGGGAGTACGAGAAGAACGGCTACGCGTTCTTCTGCGGCAGGACGGGATATTACACGGTAAGCAAACTTGCGGGGATGATAATCAAGAGGCAGGAGGACCTGATGGCCGCCGACCTCATGTTAAGGTCGATGTCAAAAAAGGGCGGATATAAACTGCGCTACGATAAGCTTGCCGTAAAGGGCAGGAGAGGATAGCTTGGGTAAGCTCGCTTCCATCATTATCAGGACAAAGAACGAAGAGCGCTGGATAACCCAGTGCCTGCACGGCGTATTCGAGCAGGAGTATAAGGATTACGAAGTGATACTCGTGGATAACGAAAGCGAGGACAAGACGCTCGAGAAGGCCGGCCAATTCAAGCTTGCCAAGGTCGTGAAGTGCACCGAGTACCTGCCGGGTAAGGCCCTCAATATCGGGATAAGGGAATCGAAGGGTGATTACATCGTATGCCTCTCGGGCCATTGCATACCCGTGAACGCGAAGTGGCTCGGGAACCTGCTGAAGGGCCTGGATGACCGGAAGGTCGCCGGAGTATACGGCAGGCAGGAGCCGATGAGCTTCACGCCCGATTCCGACAAGAGAGACTTAACGCTCGTCTTCGGGCTGGACAGGAAGATCCAGGAGAAGGACAGCTTCTTCCACAATGCCAACAGCGCGATGAGGAAGGAGACCTGGCAGAAGTACCCGTTCGATGAGGGGGTCACGAATATCGAGGACAGGGTCTGGGCGAAGAGGGTCCTCGAACAGGGATATAAGATAGTATACGAGCCGGAAGCGAGCGTGTACCATTACCACGGCATACACCAGAACAGCAACGAACAGCGCTGCGCTAACGTGGTCAAGATAATGGAGAAACTCCATACCGGCTTCAGCAGGAAGCCGATAGACATGGAGAAGATGAATGTCGCGGCGATAATCCCCGTGAAGGGCGAGGCGAGATATGTGGGGGATGCGCCGTTGCTCGGGTACACGATAAAGAGGGCAAAGGAATCGAAGTATATCAATAACGTGATAGTTTCGACAGACAACGAGGAGACCGGGAAACTGGCCAGGAGGCTCGGCGCGAACGTGCCGTTCATAAGGGACCTCTCGCTGTCTAAGGAGAATATCGACCTCGCGCAGGTCCTGCAGTATACGATGAGGAAGCTTGAGGAGTCGCGCATCCTGCCGGATATCGTCATGCTGCTTGAGGTTACGTTCCCGTTCAGGCCCGAGGGCCTGCTCGACGACATGATCGCGCGGCTCGCGGAAGGCGGATACGACAGCGTCGTCGCGGCCAAAAAGGAAAATAAGGCGATATGGCAGCAGAAGGACGGCGTGATATCGCAGATAGAGGAAGGCATAACCCCGAGGCAGTTCAAGGAACCCACGTATATAGAATTGAAGGGAGTCGGCTGTGTTACGCATCCGGAGTTCCTGAGGGAGGGCAAACTGCTTGGCGATAAGGTCGGGATCTACGAGCTGGATAACCCGTATTCACACCTGGAAGTCAGGAGCGAGGACGACTTTAGGATGGCGGCATCGCTCCTAAAGGAGATGTTCAAGGTATGACGGCGGGAAAGATAAGGAACCTGGTCTTCCTTAACAGCGTATCCGAGGCGCAAAGGTATCTTGGCGGACGCGATATGGGCATGGGCGCGAAGGATACGCTGCTGATAAGCATGCATCCCGCGGTCCGCGCTCACCTTAAAAGGAAGGGAGTCGCCTCCTGCGATACGGCGGAATTTTTCGCGACAAACTCGCATGTTGCAACGCTCAAAAGATCGGAAGAACTCGTGAAGTGGATCGAGGAGAACGCCGCCTTCGGGGACGCGGGCCTCGGAGTAAAGAAGGCGTACCTGGATTTCTTCATATACTGGTTGAGGTTCGCGATACATAATTGCATCTGGGTTATCGAGACGGCCTCTTCCGCAATGGACGTTTTTAAGCCGGAAACGGTATATGCCTACAGTCCGGGGCCATCCCCCGTATCGGGCCTTTATATAGAGGACGGAGACGGTTCCTTCGGTATGCTTATCGGGAACACGGCAAGGGCAAAGGGCATTGAGTTCAGGAACCTTTGCGAAAACGGACATCCGGAGGGATCCAAGGCCGGGGAGCGGTCGATGTACATACGTTCGCTGGTAAGGTTCATCCTGCAGAACATAAAGTTCAGTTTATGGGAGATGTCGGTCCGCGCACGCAATATATTTTCCGGAAAGAGGCCCGTATATTTTACCACAAGGTTCTATAACCTGGATAAGCTCGCAAAGGAGTTCACCGGCAAGGATGACGGCAGGAGGGCGGAGACATTGAGGGGCCCGGTGATATTCAAATACGGGCTGCCGAGGTGGGTCATAAGGATGTTCGGCGGCGCGCATTCCGCCGCCATAATTTCGCAGGAAGGAATGTTCGAGCGCCTCGAGCGCCGGATAAAAGAAGAACCCGCCTTGTTCTCGTTCAAAGGCGCGGATTTTTCCGGGATCATATCGCGCAAGATACAGGAGAATATCGGAGACCATATAATGGGCCTGATGCTCTGGACGGTGAAGCTGGACAGGTTCATCGGAAGGTCGAAGGCGCTATTGTTCGTATCCAACGGTAACAGGGCCGATGACGTGATACTCGCGGAACT
>JAKLIT010000083.1 GCA_022709465.1 Candidatus Omnitrophota bacterium
ACGATACTTAACAACAAGATCAAGAAGATACAGGCGTTCTACAGGATGATGAAATTTATGAACGAGCTGGACCGTTATCTGATAAGATATACTGCAAAAGGAATAGAGTCATACATAACGTTCGTGGATAAATGAGCGGGGAAATGTTTAAGAGCGCGAAGAAGATAACTTTTATACTGATAGCGGTAGCGGCCATAGTCCTCATGGCGCGTTCGTGCATGCGCCGTTCCCCGGATGCGCATGACGCAACCGGCAAACAACGCCCGTCCGCGGGCGACGCCGCGCGCGCCGAGAACCCGCTCGACCGTTCGACACAGCGCGATGCCCCGATAAATGCGGGTGAATTGGTATCCTTCATATTGGAATGGTCGAATCCCGAGACCGGCCTCGTCCCGACAATGATATCGAAGAGCGGCACAAAGAACCCTTTCGCGGACATGAC
The DNA here is from genome assembly GCA_022709465.1 of Candidatus Omnitrophota bacterium. The sequence goes on from JAKLIT010000083.1 coordinate 443, forward strand.
CTTTGCGTACGCGCAGGCGGTTGCCCACCAGAATCTCGTGATGGCCGGACAGACGGACCGCTCGTTGAAAGCCGCGGAATTGTTAAGGCAAAGGGGCGAGGCGCGTGAGGTCCCTAACGGGCTTAATACGCGCACAGGCCTGAGCGAGGACCCGCTTATAACCGCCGGGCCAAACGCTTACTGGGGCGTAAGCTTCATCAGGGAATACGGGATAACCGGCGATGAAAAATGGCTGGCAGCGGCAAAGCGCCGCGCGGATTTCCTGCTTAAACTGCAGGCGGATAACGGCGGTATACGCAAGAGCCCTTACCAGGGCAATGTTGAATACGAGGCAAAATCAACCGAAGAGAACCTCGATTGTTACGCGTTGTTCGACCTGCTGTCGCAGATCACGGGCGAGGAAAAGTATGCCTCGGCCAGGTCAAGGATACTCGGCTGGCTCTCCGCGAGCGGCGTTTACAACAAGGATGCGGGGTATTTTACTGCCGGCACATCCAAGGACATCGTGAACCCGCTTTATGCGACGGACGCGAACGCACTCGCTATCATCATACTCGGCCCCGAAACGCTCGATTCAGAAGGCGATGCCCGGTTCGCCGGCGCCGGCACAAGCCGCAGGATATTGGATAGTTTTGAAGGCGCCAGGGTGAAAGTGGATTATCTGCATCCGTCCGGCGTCACGGTAAAAGGGCTCGAGGGTTTTGATTTTACCGACAAGTCAGGCAGGCCCGGCAGGAAACCTGCCCTTAGCCCGGAGTTCACTTCCCAGGCGGTATTGGCGTATCTCGTTATGGCGAAGCACGCGAAAGAAAAGGGGGATGTTGAATATTCGTCCGGACTGGTCGAAAGCGCCCGGCACTATCTCGATGACCTTGGAAGGATGGCGGCGCGGACGGGGAGGTCGGCGTCCCTGCCCTACGCCTCGGAGAAAGGGATAAGGCGTTTTCCGTTCGATAATTGGCTTACCCCGCAGGCAGAATCCGATATTTCCGCTTCCTGGGCTTCTTTCCCGTTGTCGGGTTTCAATCCGTTCGCGCTTGAAGGGTTCGGATTGCGCGATGCGCTGAGGGATTCCGCGAAATGGATGTCCGATACGGGCGAGGTGATAAAACCCGAGAAGGCATTTGTTATCCCGGAACCGGAGAAGATCATATCCGAGGCCGAACTGATCGCCCAGCAGGAAGCTGCAAGGGAAGAGGCGATGAGGAAGCCGATCGTTTATTATAAGGTCCTTTACGACCAGGTCCTTAAGGACGCTACTATCGCCAGGAAGAGGGTCATAGCCGTCCTTATGACAAGCTATAATTGCTGGTTCGGCGGCATCCTGGATACCGATAGCAGGGATTACGATGTCATAGGGGTTGGAAAGGACTATAAGGTAGTCTACAGTAAATTCTCTGACCTGCCTGAAGTGCTAAGCAAGGCCATCCGTTCCGAGTATTCGTATTATGACGGTAAGACCGGGATAAAATGGAGGATGGCGCCGAAGTATAACCTGGACCTAGACGGGGAATATAAACCGTACTACGCGTTCGAGATAGACGGCGATTATAACATAATCAGGCAGTTCACGTCCGAGAACGATGTCCCCGAAGAGAACAGGGCCGACCTCAAAAACCCGAAAGCCCAGTTCCAATCATCTCTTGGCCTTCCGGAGGGCCACCTTATAGCGAGATATTTTACGGCACTCGAAGTCGACTCGGAGATGAATATAATGAACTACTATGAGTCGATAGACGACCTTCCTGGCCTCGTATCCAAGGTCCCTATAAGCGAAGATGAGTTCAGGAGATACATAAAAGCGAAGGACTGGGAAAGGCAGGACCTGCTTTCCGCCGGCATAATCCCGGACGCGAAGGGGATGCTGGCAATCCAGGAAAGGGGGATGTATTACGCGAGGGTCCTCGGGCTGGACGAGACGAGGAGGCTGCGTGTCGGCGGTGTCTCCGTAGCCAGCGGACGCGAGATAGTCATGGGCACGAGGTTTAACCTTACCGACTGGCGTATCGGCGAGGCCTCGAAGACGAACGCCGTGAAATACGAGATAGGGCTTGTGAAGGGCATGGTTATCAAGCCGCGCGAGCAGTTCGCGGGCGATAACCCTTCTGCGACGCAGCCGTTATGGATATACCTCGGGGAAGATGTCATAGAGTCCGAGACGAAAGAGTTCAAGAAGAGGCTGCTGGACCTGTTGAAGCAGATCAAGTCGGAAAAGGACGCGCAGGCCCGGCTTGAGCTTATTGAGCAGTACGACCGGCTTGCCGGAGAGCTCGCCTGGTACGACGAGAACGGGCTCATACATGTCATCTATTACGGCGCTAAGGCGGCCGAGAAGAGGCTCGGGGAATTTGCCTCGGCAAAAGCAAGGGCGGAGAACAGCTTAAGGACCTACGAATCGATCCTGGGCAAGGACCAGCTCGGAAGGGACCTGCGTGATTCTTACGGGCGCGTATGGTTGAAGGTCATAAACGAGTCGACCGGCCGGATATTGTACGTCGAGGTCTATGACATGTCGGGAAACCTCGAGACGATATACTCGGGGAACATCGAAATAGACCCGCTCACGAAAGAGGTCAAGTCCGAAATTAAGACCGACCTCGAATACGACAAGGAGACCCTGCAGGTAGTCGGAAGCCACACGTACCGCACGGACGAGAACGGGGATTGGGTGTCCGACATCTCGGAGAGCATATTCAAGGGATATACGCCTGACAAGAAATATTTCGTATCGGAGGTACATATATTCGCGAGGGACGAGAACGGCAGGATAATATTCGATGACGGGAAAGCCAGGTATACAAAGAAGATCGAATATTACACGCCGGAAGGCGATATATCCGCACAAATGGTGAAGAACATAATAACGCTCGTAAAGTATGGCGCTGATCGCGAGGTCACGAAAGAGGTCTTCCTTGAACGGCCCGGCCATGCCGTCACGGTGGAGAACCTGAACCTCGAGGACCTTACGACGGGCCTCTCCTGGGTCCGCAGGTACAAGACGACAGGGAAGGTATATACCTTCAAAGACGCGCTCGTGAAATTCCTGACATCACTGCCTGAAGAAGACAGGGAGCAGGCCGCGCTGCTGATATTGAACAGGCTCGGCGCGGAGAAGGTGGGCAGGATAAGCGACATCCTGATGCTGGAAGAGAACGAGGTCACGAACAACCTTACCGGCGACCCGGCCGCTCCCGGAGAAGCGCCCTATTTCGTGTTCTACGAACCGGGAGACAGTTTAGGCCGGCAAAGGCTTATAGTGCGCGGCGGCACGATCGAGGTCCCCGTCGACTGGATAGCCGAGGCCGATATACCCTCGAAGACCCTTACCTTCAACCTTGCCGGCGAACTGGTCTCGATAAGCGACGTCGACAGCTCGGTCCGCGCGGATTCCGTCCTGCTCCCCGGATATGCGGAAAGGATGGCGCCGCTCGGCATCAGCGCAGACACGCTGCTGCCCCAGATGAAGAAGAGGATATTCAGGATGGTTACCGGCGAGGACGGCCTGCCGCATTTCACGAATACGGTGGCCATAACGACGGTCAGCTACATGATACCGGACGACGTGCTCGGAAGGGAGCTCGTGAACGTCAAGTTCGTCATGCTCGGCGACGAGACGACGCTCCACAGCGGCAGCACACTTAAGCTTAAGCGGAATATATTCGGCAAGGAGACGCTTATCGAGTCGTGGAAGGATGAGAGGGGCGAGGTTCGCACGCGAGCGATAGCGAAGAAAGAGGATACCGTTATATATGAATGGTATAAGGAAGGCCTCGGCGCCGGTGAGCTGCGCGAGCGCCTGAAGTCCGAATGCGGTGCGCTCGTGAAACGCGAAATACTGGAAGAGGCGCTCGGGAACGTCGCTGAAGCGCCGTTCGGCACTATGCCCGGCTACCATGTGATAAAGCCGAACGGGCGCATAGGCGAGATCAAATATTTCTCCGGGACCGTCGAATACCCGCGCAGCGTCTTCAGCCATCCCGGGATAAAGGTGCCTTACGAGTCGGAAGCGCTTCCGTTCAAACTGCCGGACGGGCCCCCGATAAGGGGAGTGAAATACGGCGTATTGAACTCGGATTACGCGTTCTATGACGTACATTCGCTCAGCGGCCAGCTTATAGTCCTCGAGCGCCGTTTCATAATTCTGCGCCTCATGAACATACTTCCGGTGCAGGGCGGCAGGCAGACGGAATACTACGACCCGCTCGTCCCGTATTCATACCTGAGGCCGATAAAGATAGAAAGGGATTTCAGGCCGGGCACACAGCCCGAAGGCACTCTGCCGGGAACGCAAATCGTCGCGGTCTTCATCGGCGACGCGAGCATCTACCACCGTAACGGGTGGCAGACCCAGACATTCCTCGAGAGGAGGCCTTTCGATATCGAGCACTGGATACGTTCGGATTACGAGTTTGATGATAACGGCGTATATAAGTTCAAGAAAGAGCACATAGAAAGCAGTTCGATATACCTTATGAGGTCTATCGAATGGCAGAAGCCGCTCGTGTTTCTCGCGCTCGTGGCGGGCCTCTTCTTCCTTGCCGGATATATCTCGCGCAGAAGGCTCAAAGCCGGAAGGAAGTCCAGGATGGCTGCCGCGTGCAAGGCGGCCCGGCCGTTTGGCAGGGAAACGCTCGCGCGGCTGTCCATACCCGAAGAGCTGAAGGCCGCCTGTATAAGGGTATATGAAGGTCACGAGCCGCCATCATCGCTCTTCGCCGCTTCCGGAAAGGTCTTTAGGCCCAGGATCGAAGAATGCCTGCGGGGTTTCGGGGCCGATCCGGCCGAATATACGGCAAGCGTTAATACCCTGCTTGACAGGATCGCGTGCCGTATTGGCAGGGAGGATATTAATTTAAGCAACCTGTTCGCGGCCGAAGCGAAAGAGTTCGGGGAATGGTCGAAAAAGAACGGGCATTCCGCCAGCGTAGCCGCGGGCAAGCCCGGCAGGGATGACCTGTCGGTGATAGTCCTTTTCAGGCTTGTATTTGACGAGTCGATGGAATTCAGGGCCGCCGTTACCGGGTTCAGGAATTACCTGTTCGATAAGTCGCTAGGCCTGCTTGACGCGGGCAGGAAAGGCGAGATACTGCGCGAGATACGCGGTGACACGCTCGCTTTTCTAGAGGCCCTAAGGCCGGGTTATGACAGGAAACTCGGGCTGACAAAAGAATATATATTCACATATGACGATATGAACGATCTCTTTGAGGGCAAGAGGCCCGGTTTCATCGCCTCGTTCGCCCTGCTGGAAGGAAAGAGCGCCGCGCAGAAACTCTCCTGGCTTGCGTCAAAAGCGGGCAAGGATCCCGCCGCCGACGTGAAGTCGTACAAGAACTACGCATGGCTCAAGACGTTCCCCGATAAGGCAGGAGTGCCGCAGTTCGTGTGGAACCTCAGGCGTTTCTGGGAATTCCTCGTGCCGATGTTTGCGGCCGTGACCTTAGGCGGTGTCGCGATAGCGTTGAAGCGCATACCGTTC
>JAKLIT010000084.1 GCA_022709465.1 Candidatus Omnitrophota bacterium
TCAAGGAACGCTTCCCTGTCGGTTATGTCAATGCGCTCGCTTATTACCTCGTTCGTCCCCGAGAACGCCAAACATATATCGCGGCCCAGCATTCCGGTAGCGCCGGTAACGATGACCTTCGATCCCATTACTTATATTGCTTCTTATAATAGCTCTTATATGTGTCTTTGTGCTTTATCTTCATCCACCAGTCGCGGTTGCCCTCGTACCATTTGACCGTCTTCTCCAGGGCCGACGCAAACGTGTGGCCGGGCTTCCATCCCATAGCCCTCAATTTGGAATCGTCGAGCGAATACCTCCTGTCGTGGCCGAGGCGGTCCTTTACGTATTCGACCATCGATTCGTCCTTGGCCATCGCCTTGAGTATCGCGTGCACCATCTCGATATTCATCATCTCGTACCCGCCGGCGATATTGTACGCTTCCCCGGCTGCGCCCTTGTTCAGCACAAAATATATCCCGTCGCAGTTGTCCTCCACAAAGAGCCAGTCGCGCACGTTCTTGCCGTCGCCGTAAAGCGGCACCTTCTTCTCTTCAAGCAGGTTCGTTATGCCCAGGGCCACGAACTTTTCGGGGTACTGGTAAGGGCCGAAATTATTCGAGCTGCGCGTTATTACTACCGGCAGGCCGAACGTCACGTAATATGCGTGGCACATGTGCTCCGCGGCCGCCTTGCTCGCCGAATAAGGGCTGTTCGTTACCAGCGTACTCGATTCCGTGAACGAGCCGTTGTCTATCGAGCCGTAAACCTCATCCGTCGATATCTGTATGAACTTAGCCACGCCTTTCATCCTCGCCTTCTCGAGCAGGATGCTCGTCCCGAGGATGTTCGTGCGTATGAACTCATCTGCCGAATGTATCGACCTGTCGACATGGCTTTCGGCCGCGAAGTTCACGACGTAATCGCACCCGTCCATCGCTTTCTCGACGGTATCATGGTCGCATATGTCGCCCTTCACGAACGTATAATTCGGGTTGCTCTCTATATCCTTAAGGTTCTCCGGGTTGCCGGCATAGCTGAGTTTATCGAGGTTGACTATCTCGCAGCTCCTGTTCTTCCCGAGCAGGTATCTTATGAAGTTAGAGCCGATGAACCCGGCGCCTCCGGTGACAAGTATCCTCATTATCTGCCGCCTTTCCTTCTAAGGCCTTCCTCTACAAGCTTGTTCGCCCTGAAGAGCGACTCGAAGGTCCCGCAATCCGTCCACCACCCGTCGAGGACATCGAAGGTCATCTCACCGAGCTTGATATACTCGTTGTTCACGTCGGTTATCTCGAGCTCTCCCCTCTTTGAGGGTTTCAGGGGCCTTATGATATCGAATACCTTCGGGTCATACATATATATGCCGGTGACGGCAAGGTCGGACTTCGGCTTCTGAGGTTTCTCCTTGATGCCTATTATCCTTCCGCCTTTTATCTCGGCGACGCCGAACCTCTGCGGGTCCGGGACCTTCTTCAGCAGTATCTTCGCGCCCTCCGGCTGGCCGATAAACTCGTCCACATGCCTCTTTATGCTCTTCTCTATGAGGTTGTCGCCGAGTATTACGACTATCTTCTCGCCCTGCGCGAAATGCTTCGCGAGTCCCAGCGCCTCCGCGATGCCGCCCTCGCCCCTCTGGTAGGTGTAGTTGATGTGATTGAGGCCGAACTCGGAGCCGTTGCCTAACAGGCGCAGGAAATCACCCGCGTTATTGCCGCCGGTCACGATAAGTATATCCCTGATCCCCGCGTCGACGAGCGTCTGTATCGGGTAATATATCATCGGCCTGTCATAGACGGGCAGGAGGTGCTTATTGGTTATCCGCGTCAGCGGGTCGAGCCTCTTGCCGAGGCCTCCGGCGAGTATCACTCCGCGCGGCGCCATCATTTCCTCCAGTCGAACGGTATGTCGTTATCGTAGGCATCGAGCCTGAACTCGTCCGGCTCCTTAGGGTTATACGCCATGGTAGGAACGTTCAATATCATAGATTCCTTCTCCGCGACGCACTTGAACCCATGGTAAACCCCCTTCGGGATCTTAACCATGAAAGGGTCCTCGAGAGAGAGGATAAACTCGTTGACCTCGCCCTTCGTCTTAGAGCCCTCCCTCGCGTCATATAGCCCCAACCTTATCTTTCCCTGCAGGCAGACGAAATGGTCGTCCTGCTTCTTGTGGAAATGCCAAGCTTTTACGACGCCTGGGAACGCGGTCGTGAAATATACCTGCCCGAACTTCTCGAATATCTCGTCGTCGTTCCGGAGTATCTCCATGAGCTTGCCCCTCTCGTCGGGGATCGCCTTGAGTTTCTTTATCTTTACGCCTTCTATCATCCCTATACCCTCCCTATGCAGCTGTACCTGAACCCGAGCTCCCTCATCTTCTTCGGCTCGTATATGTTCCTTCCGTCGACTATGACCGGCTGCCTCATCAGCTTCCCGGCCTTCTTGAGGTCGAGTTCCTTGAATTCGTTCCATTCCGTCACGATGACAGTGCAGTCCGCGCCCTTGACGGCCTCATAAGGCCCCTCGCAGAACTTCACTCCCTTGAACTCCGGAAGCTTCTTCGCCCTTGACATCGACTGTGGGTCATAGGCCCTTATATGCGCGCCCTCCTGCCTGAGCTTTTCGGCTATCGTCAGCGACGGCGCGAACCTCATGTCGTCGGTGTTCGGCTTGAACGCGAGCCCGAGCATCGCGATCGTCTTGCCTTTAATGTTCCAGACCGCCTTTTCTATCTTCTTCACGAGCAGCGCCCTTTGCGCCTCGTTTATCCTCTTTACGGACTTGAGCAATTCGAAATTATACCCGATCTTCTCCGATATATGGATGAACGCCTCGATATCCTTCGGGAAGCAGAACCCGCCGAACCCTATGCCGGCGTCAAGGAACGACCTGCCTATCCTCCTGTCGAGCCCCATCCCGCGCGCCACCTCCTCGACATCCGCCCCTGCCTTTTCGCAGATGTTCGCGACGGCATTGATGAATGATATCTTCGTGGCCAAAAACGAGTTTGACGCGTGCTTGATTATCTCTGCGCTGTTTATGTTCGTCACGATTATTTCCGCGCCGAGCGGCCTGTAGAGCTCCGTGAGCATCTGTTCCGCCTTCTTGCTCTCGACGCCGATGACAATCCTGTCCGGATGCATGAAGTCGCCTATCGCAGAACCTTCCCTGAGGAACTCGGGGTTCGACGCGACATCGAATTTCACGTTCTTGCGCGCGTACGCCTCGAGCGTCTTCTTTATCCATGTCCCCGTCTCGACCGGGGTCGTGGATTTCTCGACGACAAGGTGGTAAGACTTCATGTACTTCGCGATATCCCTCGCGACGGCCTCTATATGCGTGAGGTCCGCCTCTCCGCTGTCCTTCGGGGGAGTACCGACCGCAATGAAGATTATCCCGCTCGACTCTACGCATCCCTTCAGGTTCGTCGTGAACTTCAGCCTGTGCTCCCTGCGGTTCCTCTTAATCAGGTCGTCGAGGCCCGGCTCGTATATCGGTATCCTGCCCCTGTTAAGCTGGGCGATCTTCGCCGCGTCTATATCGTTGCATGTTACATCGTTGCCGAGGTCGGCGAGGCACGCCGCAGTGACAAGCCCGACGTATCCCGCCCCAATCACCGTTATCTTCATTTTTCTCCTGCCTTATTTAGCCCGGGGGCATCGCCGAACCGAACATCGGCGGGTTATAGTTCTGCTCGAATTCGACCGGGACATCCGGGAACGCCTTTATCCTGAATATCACCATGAACGTATGCCCGTGGTCCCTTGATATGTTGTAGACGAAATCCCCTATCCAGCAGTGCAGGTCGCGGCTGACCCTGTATTCCTGCTCGGCCATGCTATTGATGAACTTCTTCGGCGTCCCGTCAATGGTAGTGCCGAACCTCTTGAGATCCAACCTGTTATATGCGGTTATCTTCCATTTCGGCGTAAGGTTGAACATGAATTGGCTCTCAATGAGGCTTCCGAGGTCGTTATCCCACCTGTACCCGCCGCCGTAACCCCATCTCTTCTTCGTTATGTCCGTATATACTTCCTGCCTGAGGTCCTGGTTGTCGAAGTCGAGCTCGGGATTGCCCGCGAAGTTGAAGCTGAACGATTCGAACCTCGCCCTATGCGGGTTATATACCGAGTTGGACAGGATCCTCATCCAGTTATACGGCTTCGACTCGAAGCTCAGGTTGTAATTAGTCAGTTTGCCGCCTTTATCGGTCTCTGTCGCGAAATTATAGCTCGTACTTACCATGAACCTCGCGAGGTCGACCGTCGTCATCTTGCCGCCAACCATGCGCTTCGTCTGCAGTTTGTTCTCGAGGGACGGCGTTATCGAGTTCTCAAAACCTATGTTATCCACCTCATCGAACTGGCCGAGCTTCGACCTGTTCACTGTCGGTTCGTGCGTATATGAATATTTTACGCTCGGCGCTATTACATGCCTTATGCCGTTAATCTCCATATTCCACATCTTGGAATTATAATTATATGCCTTGTAGAAACGGGTGCTGACGTCCGCCCCGGTGAAAAAGACCCCGCGCACGAAATTACTGTCTCCTTCAAGGTCCCTGCTGTAGAAGGTCTGCCTCGTGCCCGTGAACGGGGTTACCGAAAGCCATCCGAAGAGCGTCGACTGGTATGAGAACCTGTTGTTCGTATCGAACCTGTTCGTGGTGGCGACGGAGTTTACGGGCGACGGCTCGAGCTTGTTAAGGTTCGAGGCCGATGCGAGGCCGTCATAATAGAAACTGCTGTTGCCGATCTTTATGCTCGTCGTCTCGATCTTAACCTGCGGCAGGTACTCCACGACGGAATCGAACCGGTTCATCCTCTTCTGCGCGAGCAGGCTAGTCGTATAGTATTTGTCCGCCCTTATGACCGAGGCGTAATTGCTGTTGACCATGTCGCGCTGGTAATCTTTTATGTAATAATCCTTGATCACGTTCTCGTCGGACATCTTGTTGAATTCCAGCACTCCCTGCGTTATCGGGTCCATCTGCCATTTGTGCCTCAACTGCGCGCGATACCTTCTTAACTCCGAACCCGGGGAGTCGAGCCCTTCCTCCGGCCTGCTGCTCCAGATGCGCTCCTTCTTCTCGTCGAAATAATTGAACCTGAAGATACCGCTTCCGTAATCCTCGGTGCCGTAATTCGTCGTGATGCCGTACGCGAAATCCCTCTTCTCCCTGTAATCGATATGTATGCGGCCCCTGAGGTTATCGTTGAAGTAGTAGCGCCATGATGTCAGCACAAAATACCCCCAGTCATCGTTCTTTCCTGGGATCACCGTGACACCGGGATGATTGTCTTTTAGGGAATGGCTGTAATACGGGAAATAGAAGATCGGGACGTCGCCGACGAACATCAGTATGTTGCTCGCGGTCACCCTGTCGCCGAGGTAGACGTTGAGCTGCTTGGACTGGACCCTATAGTGCGGATGTTCTTTGTCGCAGGTCGTCACATAACCGCGCTTGATATAATAATGGTCCTTGTCGAGCTTCTCCGCCTTCTCGCCGCCGCCGTAAAATGTCGGGTCTATGAAGACGTTCGGCTTAATGACGGTGCCCGTTTTCGTCTCTATGTTATAGACGACCTTCTCGCCCTTGAACAGGTTCTTGTCCTGCGTCAGGATGACGTCGCCTTCCGCGATGACTTCCTTCGTGTCGGAATGGAACATCGCCTTCTTGCAGGTGACTTTTATATCCTGGTATATTATCGATACGTTCCCGTTCGCACTGGCGGTCTTGCCGGCCTCGTCATATTCGACCGTATCGCCGTTTATGATCACGGGTTCCTTGCTGTCCTTGTCGAAATCCAGAGACGGCACCTTGCTCCCGCTCTCGGCGGACGCGCCGTGGCATGCCATCAGCGCCGCAACGGCAACAATAAATACTACAGCGAGGTTCCTGTTATTTAGCAATTCCCGTTTCCGATCGTTTATATGGTT
>JAKLIT010000085.1 GCA_022709465.1 Candidatus Omnitrophota bacterium
ACCTCGACTGGATGGAGAATATCCGCGACTGGTGCATCTCGAGGCAGATCTGGTGGGGCCACAGGATACCCGTCTATTACTGCAGGAAATGCCTGAAAGCGTCCGAAGGGAAGAAGGGGATCATCGTCTCGCGGGTAAAGCCGGCGAAATGCCCCGACTGCGGCGCAGGCGATATCGTCCAGGACGAGGACGTACTTGACACCTGGTTCTCGTCGTGGCTATGGCCTTTCTCCACATTCGGCTGGCCTGCTAAGACGGAAGACCTTTCGTATTTCTACCCGACCTCGACGCTCTCTACCGCCCAGGACATAATCTTCTTCTGGGTCGCCAGGATGATAATGTCGGGTTATGAGTTCATGGGCGACGCGCCTTTTAAGGACATCTACATCCACGGTACGGTGCGCGACGAGACCGGGGCGAAGATGTCGAAATCCCTCGGGAACATAATCGATCCCGTGGAGATAATAGGAGAGTACGGCACCGACGCGCTGCGTTTCAGCCTCATATCGATCACTTCAAGCGGACAGGACGTGTTCCTTTCGAAAGAGAAGTTCGAGATCGGCCGCAACTTCGCGAACAAAATCTGGAACGCGTCGAGATTCATAATGATGAACCTTGACGATGACGCGCCGGCCGCCCGCGGCCGCATAGATAAGGCAGGCCTTTCATTCGCCGACAGGTGGATATTGTCGCGGCTTAACCGCGCGGTAGAGTCCGTCGACGCGTCGCTTGAGGGCTTCAGGTTCAACGAGGCGGCGAGCACCGCTTACGAGTTCTTCTGGCACGAGTTCTGCGACTGGTATGTCGAGATAGTCAAGCTGGAGATGACGAATAAAGGGCCTGAGGGCGCGCGAAGGAAGAAGGCGGTCCAGGCGATACTCGTGCACTGCATAGAGGATTCCCTTAAGATACTCCATCCCTTCATGCCTTTTGTCACTGAGGAGATCTGGCAGAACCTACCGCACGAGGGAGACTCGATAATGGTATCCGCGTGGCCGAAGGCCGATAAGGAGATGTTTGACGATGAGGCGGAGCAGGAGATGGCAGTAGCTATAGGCGTGATCTCTTCCATACGGAATATACGCGCCGAACTGAATATCCAGCCGCAGAAATTATGCAATGCGATAGTCACGGCAGGAAGCGCCAAGAGCAGGCAGGCGATAGATAAGTCCGTCGAACACATAAAAGCGCTCTCGCGCCTTGGATCGCTCGAGATCACTGATAAGATGTCCAGGCCAAAGGCGTCCTCGTTCGCCGTCTTCGGCGACTGCGAGATATGCGTGCCGCTCGAGGGCCTCGTAGACATCGAAGCGGAAAAGAAGAAGATGATGTCAAAGATAGGCGAGCTCGAAAAATATACAGGGTCCATCGAGGGAAAGCTCAGGAACAAGAACTTCACCGATAAGGCCCCAAAGGAGATCGTCGAGGCGGAGAAGGCGAAACTTGCCGATGCCCGCGTCTCTCTCGATAAATTAAAGGAGAACCTGAAACGATTAGAGAACTAGCGGACAAGGAGATACTCGAGATAATCCGCCGCGCTCTGGACGAGGATATCGGCGCGTCGGATATCACGACCCGGTCGCTCTTCCCGTCGCCGAAGACCGCGCAGGCCGTAATACTTTCCGGGGGCGAAGGTGTGCTCGCGGGTATGACCGTGGCGATGTCCGCGTTCGTGATGCGCGACTCAAAGCTGAAGTTCATGCCGCTTGAGATGGACGGCCGCAGGGTAAAGCCTGAACAGCAGGTCGCCTATATCGAGGGCGATATCGGCGCGATACTCAGCGCCGAGAGGACAGCCCTTAACCTGATGAGCCGCCTCTCCGGGATAGCTACGCTTGCCTCGAAATTCGTAGAGGCGGTCAAGCCATACAAAGCAAAGATAATGGATACGCGCAAGACGACGCCGGGGCTGCGCGTGCTGGAAAAATACGCCGTCGCGGCCGGCGGCGGCACGAACCACCGAATCGGCCTCTACGACCAGGTGCTTATCAAGGACAACCACCTCGCGGCGCTCGGCTACGATTGGGGCAAGGTCGCCTCCGCGGTATCGTCGGCAAGGAAGAAGAGGATAAGGACCGAGATAGAGGTCCAGGATATCGCGCAGTTCAGGAAGGCCCTGGAGATATGCCCGGATGTCATAATGCTCGACAACATGGGCATAAAGAACGTCAAGGAGGCTGTTGCGCTCCGCGATAACGGCCACTTCGAGCTCCTGCTCGAGGTATCGGGTGGAGTGAACCTCAGGAACGCCAGGAAATTCGCCGCGGCCGGGGTCGACATGATATCGATAGGCGCGCTGACGCACTCGGCGCCGGCGCTCGATTTTTCGCTGGAAATTGTCGGTTGACATGCGCCGGTTGACATGCGTCGCGGCTGTTCATATGATGGTTGCCTTCCTGCTTACCGCACACGTCCCCGCCGATGCAAGTGTGTCCGTGACGGCGTCCTCGTCGGAAGGCCAGGAGACGAACGCCTCGAACGCATTCGACAATAATATGCAAACGCGCTGGTCCAGCGCGTTCTCGGACCCGCAATGGATCCGTATAGACCTCGGAAAGCCCGAGATGATGGTCGGGCTCGTATTGAACTGGGAGGCGGCGTACGGAAAAAGCTACGAGGTGTCTGTCTCGGAGGACGGCAAGTCCTGGAGGAGCGTCTACCTCGAGACCGACGGCGACGGCCTTATAGATGATGTGTACTTCGGAAGGACGAAAGCCCGCTATATAAGAATAGATTTCAGGGAGCGCGGGACCGGTTGGGGATATTCATTGTGGGATATCCGGCTTAAGGGCCTCGATGAGGAGATACCCGTCGAGACGATCCGCGCGGGCGGCAAGACAGAGATAAAGATAGGGCTCAATAAGCCACGGAAGCTCGGGGCGATATTCATAACCTGGGGGGAGAGTTACCCGCAGTCCTACAGCATAAAGGCCTCCGGGGACGGGAAGGGCTGGGAAACGGTCGCCGTGAAAAAGGATTGCGGTGGCGGCCGTGACAAAATATATGCTAATATATTCGACAAACGCTACATCGTGATTGTATGCAACGACAATAAAGGCAAGGAAAGCATAATGAAAAAGATCGAACTCAAGGATTGGGAAGACATCGCTAAACATAAGGCGCTCGATAAGGCGCGCGGCCTCGCCGGATGGGAATCGAACCGCGACAAGACATTTATCGGGAGGGACGGTTCATTCGCCGCATACCCTTATCCGTTCAGGCTGAGTTTCTGGGTATACGACAAGGCCGCCGACAGGCTCTTTACGCCCGAGACGATGGAGACGAAATGGCGCCTCATTGACGGAGGATATCCCGTTACTGTCGTCAGCTGGAAGGACGGGGATATCGAGGCTGAGACGACGGTATTCTGCTGGTTCGACGAGAAGATCGGCAAAGTACTGACATACGCCAGGGAATGCGTAAGGAACACGGGAAATACAAGCAAGCAGGTCGCGATATACGCCGTGATAACGCCGAACCCTCTCTACCATAAGTGGAAGGTCGAAGGCATAAACAAGATAGAATACGATAACGACCATACTGTTTCGATCAACGGCGCGCCCCGGATATTCTTAGACGAGAGGGCGGACGGCCCTCTCGGGAAGGACCAGAAGGATGCCCTGTCGTTCGAAAGGGAGATACCCGCCGGTGAGTCGGAGACTATCGATCTCATGGTTCCCTCGAGCGAAGGGAAGGATATCAGCTTTAACGAGATCAAGGACCTCAGCTTCGACGAAGCGCTTGACCTTACTATAAGTTACTGGAAGGGCCGCAAGTCGCTGGAGCTCAATATCCCCGATAAGAGGTACAGCGATTGTTTCTACTCGTCGCTTTTCTACATCCTTATTATGAACGACCAGCATAAGCTCTTCCCGGGCCCGTATGAATACACATCATTCTTTTCGCATGACGCGGTCGATATGGACAACGCGCTCGACAAGGCGGGCCTTACCGAGACCGCGCGCGATTCGACCGATTTTTTCAATTACGCGGAGGGAGGCGGATATGTAGATGAGCTCGGCGGCGGGATCTTCGCGCTCTACGAGCATTACCGCCTGAACAAGGATAAGGATTATCTTGAGGCGGTTTACCCGAGGATGAGGGCTCTTTGCGAGCTCGTCAAAAAGCTTCGCGGGCCGCAGCTCGCGCTCCCGAAGGAAGACCCGGCATACGGGCTCATATGCAAAGGCGTGAGCCAGGATAATTTCAAGATACCGGCATACCTTTACGTCGATAACTGGTGGACTATACTGGGTTTGAAGGCCGCCGCTGAGGCCGCGCAGGTGCTCGGGAAAACGGAAGACGCGAAATGGATGCATGCCGAATACGAGAGCCTGCACGCCGCGACCATAGCCAGCATCGAAAAGGTCATGAAGAAGGAGAACCTCCCGTACATGCCCGCCTTCGCGGATTACTGGCCGAAGGAGATGCGCATCGTAGACCAGGAACACAGGATACTCGGCGAAGCGCAGATGGCATGGGCGCACAGGCCCGCGCTGTTCCCCGGACAGAACATGGGTATCGCGATACCCGTCAAGCTGTTCGAGGACTCCTACAGGCAGTATTGGGCGAAAGCCGGCAAGTTCTCGAATTATGACGGCGGCTGGTTCGTGGAATACGAGAAGGTCTTCTGGGGATACAACTTCAAGCTCGCGCATCCGCTGATATACCTCGGCATGGAGGACGTTACGCTAAAGAACATCGAATGGGGCATCGAACACCAGTCATGCCCCGGCGGATGGATGGAAGCAATGCCGAGCAAGATCAATGACAAGGGCTTGCGCGAGATATCCGAAGGCATAGTAGGGGATGTCCCGCACGGCTGGTCCGCGGCGCATTATATGTTGCTGCTCCGCGATATGCTCCTGCGCGAGGACGGCGGCAAACTGCTCCTGCTCTCATGCGTACCTGAAGGATGGCTCGATGACGGTAAGGTCATCGAGGTAAAGGACGCGCCGACGTATTTCGGGAAGGTCGGCTTCAAAGTCCAGAGCTTCCGCGGAAAAGGATTCCTGAAGCTTTCGATAGACGCCGATACCCCACCGCCGGAAGGGTATGTCATTACTATAGGCAAGAAGAAAATCCCGGTCCCGGCCGGCACCAAGGCGTTAGATATAGTATTCTGATATGCCGAAATTCAAGCTCGTCTCATCGTTCAGGCCCGAGGGCGACCAGCCCCGGGCCATAAAGGCGCTTACCGAAGGCCTGCGTTCGGGTAAGGATTTCCAGACGCTCCTGGGCGTCACCGGCTCCGGCAAGACCTTCACGATGGCGAATGTCATAGAAAATATCGGCAAACCGACCCTCGTCATCTCGCATAACAAGACCCTCGCGGCGCAGCTTTACAGCGAATTCAAGGAGTTCTTTCCCGGGAACGCCGTTGAATATTTCGTCAGCTATTACGACTATTACCAGCCCGAGGCCTACATACCCCAGACCGATACCTATATAGAAAAGGACTCTTCGGTAAACGACCGCCTCGACCGGCTGCGCCTGTCGGCCACTTCGTCGCTCATGTCGCGAAGCGACGTCATAATAGTCGCGAGCGTCTCCTGCATCTATAACCTCGGTTCTCCCGAGGATTACTCCAACATGATGGTCACGATAGAGAAGGGGCAGAAACTCGACCGCGACGAGGTCCTTCGCGAACTCATAGGCATCCAATATGAACGCAATGATATCGAGTTCGTCCGCGGAAAGATACGGGTCCGCGGGGATACTGTCGACGTTTTCCCCGCGTATTCCGAGAAGGCGATACGGTTCTCCGTTTTCGGCGATGATGTCGAGAAGATAACCGAGTTCGACCCCGTGTCGCAGAAGACGGTATCCGAGCTCGACCGCGCCGCCATATACCCGGCAAAACATTTCCTTACGTCCCCGCCGGCGATAGAAGAAGC
>JAKLIT010000086.1 GCA_022709465.1 Candidatus Omnitrophota bacterium
TCATGAAGACCGGGATCGTGGTCCAATACGCGGTCAAGAGGACGAAGGACCATATCCTGAGGTTCACGCGCCTCTATGACGACATAAAAGCCCAGCGAATAGACGAAGGCTGGCTTGCCGACATCGAACATAAGGATAATATCTTCCCGGAGATAGATTACAGAGTCCATACCTGATATGCTCGACAAGAAGAGGATCCCCTTACATATAGCGGTCATAATGGACGGCAACGGCCGGTGGGCCAGGAAGCGCGGTCTTCCGCGCGCGATGGGCCACCGCGAGGGGATGAAGTCCGTGCGCGAAGCCATAAAGACGTCCCGCGAACTCGGGATAAAGCACCTTACGCTGTACGCGTTCTCGGCAGAGAACTGGAAGCGCCCGAAAGAAGAAGTGGATACGCTTATGCGTTTCCTCGGCGAATACCTCGATAAAGAGGTCCCGTCGTTCATCAAGAACGGCATACGGCTGAATTTCATAGGCAGGATAGGCGGCCTCCCGGATAGCGTGAAACCTAAGCTCAGGAAGGCCGTGGAAGCGACGAGGAGCGGCAGGATACTCACTCTCAACGTCGCGCTGAATTACAGCGGAAGGACGGAGATTGTGGACGCGGCGAAGAAGTTCGCTTTGCTTGTAAAGTCCGGCAAGGCCGGCGTAGACGACCTCGACGAGAAGATGTTCGACGGCCTGCTCGATACGGCCGGGCAGCCCGACCCCGACCTGCTTATACGCACGTCGGGCGAGATGCGCCTTTCTAATTTCCTGCTCTGGCAGATATCCTATGCGGAGATATATATTACGCCTAAACTCTGGCCCGATTTCAGGAAGAACGACCTCGTCGAAGCGGTCCGCGAGTTCCAGAAACGCGAAAGAAGGTTCGGCGCATGACAGGACAGGACAACGGCAACCATAACAACATCGTCCCGCGTTTCATAAGCTCGGCGCTTATAATCGCGTTCGTGTATTTCACTGTGATGGTCTGGCCGAACTGGGTCTTCTGCTCTGTCCTGACGCTCATGACCGGCATGGCGCTCTACGAGTTCTATTCGCTCGTCGAGAAGAAGGGGATACCGATATTCAAGACGAGCGGCATATCGATAGGCCTGCTCGTGCCGTTGTCGATATTCTTCACGTTCGAGCCGACGAAGGGGTGGGAGCTGCTCTTTATCATAGCGGTCCTTCTGACGATATTCATCCTGCAGTTCACGCGCAGGGAGAACAGCAACGCGATATTCGGCGTGTCGACGACTATATTCGGCATTCTCTACATAAGCTGGACGTTCAGCTTCATGCTGAAGTTGAAACTGATGGAGAACCCGGCCCTTCCCGATGGCAGCCTGCTCGTGGCGTTCCTGCTTCTCGTGACCAAGATGGGCGATATAGGCGCCTACATAGTAGGCTCCAATATC
This sequence comes from Candidatus Omnitrophota bacterium, assembly GCA_022709465.1. Next base: position 1,407 of record JAKLIT010000086.1, read on the forward strand.
GGAAAACACAGCCTTATCCCGCGCATAAGCCCCAAGAAATCCGTAGAGGGCGCGCTCGGAGGGTTCTTATTCAGCGTAGGGGCCGCGCTCGCGAGCAGGAGCTTCCTGCCGTCGATACCGGTCCATCATCTGCTGATACTCGGATGCCTGTTGGGTGTTCTCGCGCAGGTAGGCGACCTTTCTGAATCCCTGATCAAGCGCGACTGTCAGGTCAAGGATTCGGCGGACTACATACCGGGGCTTGGAGGCGTGCTCGACCTCGTTGACAGCATATTGTTCACCGCGCCGACGTTATACTTCTATGTGTTCAAATTCCTATGAAAAAGATAAACATCCTCGGCTCTACAGGCTCTATAGGCACTAACGCGCTCGATGTAATAGCGAAGCATCCGAAAGAATTCTCGGTGACGGGGCTCGCGGCGCATTCCAACGCGGGCTTGCTTATCAAGCAGGCGATCAAGTTCCGCCCGAAGACGGTCGCTATATGCGACGAGTCGAAGGCAAACGCCGTCAGGAAGGCGCTCTCGGGCAAGGGCATCAAGGTCCTCGGCGGCTATGAGGGCGTAAACGAGCTCGCCGGATATGGCGAGGCGGATATAACGCTCGTCTCCATTGTCGGCGCGGCCGGGCTTATCCCGACGCTGCGCGCGATACACGCGGTAAAGACCGTAGCGCTCGCGAACAAGGAACCCCTCGTGATGGCCGGGCAGATAATAACGTCGACCGCAAGGCAGAGGGGTGTGCGGATACTCCCGGTGGATTCGGAGCATAGCGCCATATTCCAGTGCCTGAACGGGCACAACAGGGAGGATATCAGGAAGATATACCTTACGGGCTCGGGCGGCCCGCTCAAGGACATGGAAGCGAGGAAGTTCCACGCGCTCTCGCCCGAAAGGGTTGTCAACCACCCGCGCTGGAAGATGGGCAAGAAGATATCCGTCGACTCAGCCACGCTCATGAACAAGGGGCTCGAGGTGATCGAGGCGCGCTGGCTCTTCGGCGTCGGCGTCGACAGGATAGACGTGCTGGTACATCCCGAGGCGATAATCCACTCGATGGTCGAGTTCGTCGACGGGTCGATAATGGCGCAATTGTCGCAGACGGACATGCGGCTCCCGATAATGTACGCGTTCTCGTACCCGAGGCGCGTGAAGTCGGTCCTGCCGGCGCTCGATTTCGTGAAACTCGGGAAGTTCACGTTCTCACCGCCGGATTTCGGGAAATTCCCGTGCCTCGCGATGGCATATGAGGCCGCGAAGAAGGGCGGTTCGGCGCCGGTCGCGCTGAACGCCGCTAACGAGGTAGCGGTGCTGGCCTTCCTGGACAGGAAGATAAAGTTAACGAGGATACCGTCAATAATAGAGAAGGTCCTCTCGTCGCATAGGACGAACAAGGAACCTTCGCTCAACGAGATACTTGAAATCGACGCCTGGGCAAGGCAGCAGGCGAAAAGGAGCATAGAATAATGGAATGGCTTTTAGTAATAATAGTATTTTCGTTACTAATATTCGTACACGAATTAGGTCATTTTGTAATGGCATTGCGTGCAGGAATAAAAGTAGAGATATTTTCCATCGGCATGGGACCGAAGATCTTCTCGGTCACAAAAAATGGGATTGAATACCGGATTTCGGCTGTTCCTATAGGGGGGTATGTAAAAATGCTCGGGGAAGACCCCTCCGAGCCTTCTACCGGTAATAATCAGGAGTTCCAATCTCAAAGCGTATGGGCTCGCTTCCTCGTTTTAATAGGAGGCGTAACCATGAATTATATACTTGCATATATCCTTTTTTGCGGTGTTTTTATGGCGGGGTATCCGAATACCACTACGGTTAATTCAGTCGTGGATGACATGCCGGCAAAAGCAGCGGGTATTGAGGCCAAGGATAAGATAGTCGCCATAGACGGAAAAGAAGTAAGATACTGGATGGTAATGGTGTCTATGATCAAAAAGAAAACAAACGGGCCTGTGCAGGTGACAGTGATGCGAAACGGCTCGTTATTGAACCTTAGCGTTATACCGAATGTAAAAGAAACAAAAACGCCCTTCGGTATTCGTAAAACCGCGGTATTAGGTATCTCCGGGCCGGGCGGCCTAGTGATGGAGAAGAGCAGTTTCGTTGAATCTTTAGGTAAGGGGTTCGATGAACTTATCCAGCTGACAAAACTTACCTATCAAATGTTCGGAGAAATAATTATAGGCAGGTCTTCAATAAGAGAGGGGGCAGGGCCTGTAGGTATTATTCAGATTACTGCCATAGCCGCTAAAGCGGGTCTTTCTCACCTTCTTTTTGTCACTGCCCTTATCAGCATGAGCCTTGCGATATTCAATTTATTGCCTATACCTGTGCTGGACGGCGGATTAATATTTTTTCTTATCATTGAAATCATAAGAGGAAAGCCGATAAGAAGAGACATACAGGAAAAGGCCATGAAAGTAGGGTGGACTTTTATAATCGCACTTCTGTTATTCATGACTTATAGCGATTTATTCAGGATATTCGGAAAATGAAGATAACAAGGCGCAAAACAAGGACCATAAGTTTAGGCGGGGTAAAGATCGGCGGCACGAGCCCGGTATCGATACAGTCGATGACGAAGACGAACACCCTCGATGTCGCCGCGACTGTGGCACAGGTCAAGCAGCTCGAGCTTGCTGGCTGTGATATTGTCCGAACGGCAGTCAAGGATGCCTCGTGCTGTGAAGCGCTCGCGAAGATCATGAAAAAGATAAATATCCCGCTCGAGGCCGATATCCATTTCGACTACCGGCTCGCACTTGCCGCGATAAACGCGGGTGTCGACGGCGTACGCCTCAACCCGGGCAACGTATACAAGAAAGAAGAGATCGCCGCGGTGATCAATCTCGCAAAGAAGCGCCGCATACCTGTGCGCGTCGGCGTAAATTCGGGCTCGGTGCGCATACCTTTAAGCGGTATTTCGAAGGAGAAATTTCCTGCGCTTATGGTCAAGGCCGCGCTCGATTATATAAAAATAATAGAAGATCTTGATTTCAGGAATTTAATGGTATCGCTGAAGGTCTCCGACGTCGGCCAGACGATAGATGCATACCGCCTCATGGCCAGGAAATGCGATTATCCGTTCCACCTCGGCGTTACCGCCGCCGGCCCCGAATTATCGGGCACGGTAAAGTCAGCGCTCGGGATAGGAATACTTCTTTCCGAGGGGATAGGCGATACTATACGCGTATCTTTGACGGGCGATCCCGTGCAGGAGGTCATAGTCGGCAAGAATATCATACAGGGGCTCGGCCTGCGGCAGTTCGGACCGGAAGTCCTCTCGTGCCCGACCTGCGGCAGGACGGAAGTCGATATCATCGGCATCGCGAATAAAGTCGAGCAGGCGCTCGGCAAGATAAAGGATGAGAAGGGCAAGCTCTCGGGCCTGCGCGTGGCCGTCATGGGATGCGTTGTCAACGGCCCGGGCGAAGCGAAAGAGGCGGACCTCGGCATCGCGGCCGGCAAGGGCAGCGGATTTCTCTTTATAAAGGGCAAGCCCGCGCGTAAAATAAAAGAGAGCGAGTTCGTGACCGCCGTAATAACCGAGATAAATAAAATACTGAAGGGCTGACAACATGAGATGGTCTAAATCGCTTATCCCGACGCTTAAGGAAGACCCGGCCGACGCCGAGATACTCAGCCACAAGCTGATGATCCGCGCGGGGCTCATCCGTAAGCTCGCGACGGGCTCGTATTCATACTTGCCGCTCGGCATGCGCGTCATAAATAAGGTCGAGGCGATCATCCGCGAAGAGATGGACAAGGCGGGCGCCCTGGAAGTAATGCTGCCGGCGGTCCAGCCGATAGAGCTTTGGCAGCAGACGGGCCGCGACGCCGATTACGGCGAGACGATGGCGAAGTTCAAGGACAGGCACGGCCATACGAACGTCCTTGCGCCGACGGCGGAAGAGGTCATAACGAGCGTCGCAGCGGGCGAGATCAAGTCCTACAAACAGCTTCCGATAAACCTTTACCAGATATCTTTTAAGTTCCGCGATGAGTTCCGTCCGCGCTTCGGCGTCCTGCGCAGCCGCGAATTCATAATGAAGGATTCATACAGTTTCCACGCCACCGCTGAATGCCTCGACAAGGAATACTGGAATATGTACGAGACGTATAAGCGCATCTTCACGCGCTGCGGGCTCGATTATGTCATCGTCGAGGCGGAGTCGGGCGAGATGGGCGGCTCGGGCTCGCACCAGTTCACCGCGCCATGCGATTCCGGCGAGGATATGATCGTCTATACGGAAGATAACTCCTACGCCGCGAACCTCGAGAAAGCGGCGGTTGACCCGCTGCCGAAAGAACCGGCCGTCGCGAACGCGCCGAAGGCCGAGGATGTGCATACCCCGAATGTCGGCTCAATAGAGGCGGTTTGCGCATTCCTGAAGACGAAGCCGAAGGATATGATAAAGACGCTTATATTCTCGGTGGATAAGGATATCGTCGTCGCCTTAGTGCGCGGCG
>JAKLIT010000087.1 GCA_022709465.1 Candidatus Omnitrophota bacterium
GCCTTGAGCAACCTGGGCAGCGGGCCGGGCGACTTATCGCACATTTCTATCGCTTCATCCGCCCTGTTCCTCTTCAGCGCGTATGATATCTCTCCCATGAATTTCCGGGTATTTATCCTTATCTTCCTGAAATACATGATCCTCTCGGCCATCACCGCGAAGGCTATGAAGGAGCACAGGAGTATCGGCACCATCATCGGCCCTCCCTTTATCAACCATTCCATGTCAATCTACCTCCAGGATTTTAACGGGAACGTTTTCTTTTATCCAGTCAAGCCTCTCCCTTGCGTATTTCGCCTCGCCGCGTTTATTCGATGCGAGCTCCTCGTATATCTTCACCGCGTCTTTCCATCGCTGTTTTCCCTCGAACAGGGTCGCGGCGCGCAGCTGCGCCTTTCCCGGCCACGGCGATATCTCCGGGTAAAGATACTTGACCTTAAGGTATTCCGGTATCGCCTGGTCCGTGTCGCCCGACTCCTCATAGCATTCCGCCATAAGGAACTGCGTCTCGGCGTTGAAGTTGCTCTGGGTATCGGTTATCGCCGCCTTGTATCTCTCTATAGCGGCGTTATAGAGGCCCCTCTCCTTGAGCATGTCCCCTATCCTCCTGCTGGCTACCTTCTCGAACTGCGTGCCGGGGTATTTCTCGATTATGGTCTTAAGCTCCCTGGCGGCGTCATCTGCCCTCCCGCTCTCGGCGAGTATATCGCCGATCCTCATAGTGCTCTCAACGGCCGACTTAGAGTCAGGGTATTTCTCGATCACGTACTCGAATTTCTTTATGGCGCCCTCGAGGTCGCCGCCCTTATACAGCGAGAACGCAAGCCAGTACTCAGCCTCGTCAGATATCCTGCTCTCCTTCCCTTTCGCTGCGATAAACTCGAAATACGGCCTCGATTTTGCGTACTGGCCGTCATTGTAATAATATTGCCCGAGCCAAAGCCTCACGTCGTCGGTAATGTCGGAGCTCGGGTATTTGTCTATATAGTTCTCGAATTTTGCTATAGCCGACTTTTCGTTCCCGAGCTGGTAATAGCACCACCCGGTCTCGTAAAGGCTCAGTCGCGCGTATTCCGACGAAGGGTACTCCTTAATGATCCTGTTGAAGAAAGCGATCGCCTCCTGGTATCTCTCGAGGTTGAACAGGCAGTTACCGGACTGGAAATACACTCCCGGCAGGCCCGCGCTCTTCGGGTGCGAAGATATGAACTTCTGGAATGAATCCAGTGCAAGCTGGTAATCCCCGTTCCTGAAATACGATACCCCGAGCTTCTGGAGCGCGTCCTCCTTGAACCTCGAGTTCGGGAAATTCCCTAGAAGGCTCTGGAATGCCAGCACGGCGCCCTCGTAATTGCCCTCGGCGGTCATCGCGATGCCTATCTGGTATTGAGCGTAGTCGCACACGACCGAATCCCTATAGTCCTTCAGTATCTTGTCGTAGGATTCCCTCGCCTTGTCGTAATCCTTCATCTCGATGTAGATATCGCCGATGACTGAGATAGAGCTCGCTTTTAGGTTCCTGTCGCCCGATATCCTGGTGCATTCCTCAAAACTCGATATCGACCGCTGCAGTTCCCGCTTCTTCAACAGGACCCAGCCCAGGTTGTAGTGGAACTGGTCCGCGATATCCGAGTCGGGGAACTTCTTTATCGCTTCATCGTATACGTCCTCCGCCTCGTCATATCGCCCGAGGTTGTAAAGGCAGTCGCCCTTCCAGAGGTATGCGTCGTCGAGGAAATACGAATTCCTGTATTTCAGTATTATCTCGTCATAACTTACCGAGGCCTGGCGGTAATCCTTCATTTGCGAATAACACTGCCCTATCCCGAAAATGACCGAATCCGCGAGTTCGCTGTCCGGGTAATCGTTCCTGAACGCCAGGAAACCCTCGAGCGCCTTTTTATATTCGCCTGCCCTGTGGTCCGACCAGGCCCTGCCGTAACGCGCGAAGGCGGCCCATACCGCCCTGGGGTTCATCTCAAGCGCCCTTGTATAATCCGACGACGCTTCCTTGTACGCCTTGTTCTGGTAATCTATCTCGCCCATTAGGAAATAAGCGTCCGGTATCTTTTTTGACACCGTATATTCCTTAAGGAGCTTCGATAGGACCGATTTAGCCTCGGCGGGCTTGCCCGACATGAACAGCGAATCGGCGATCTTGTATTTTGCGTCGGCGGTCAGGTTGTCGTTGGGGTATTTCTTAATGAATTCCTCAAATGCCCCGACCGCGCTCCCGTATTCCTTCATATGGAAATAGCACCAGCCCCTTGAATAGGCCGATTGTTTCGCGCGGTCCGAGCCGGGATATGAGCTTATTACCTCGCCGTACCTGTTCAGCGACTGTTTGTAGTCCCTGCCGCTAAAATAGGCCTCCGCCGACCAGTATATCGCTTCCTCGTAAAACCTGTTCGCAGATGACGACGAGAGGACTATATCGAACTCGTTGACCGCCTGCGCGTATTTTCCCAGCGCTATATAGCAGCGGCCAAGCAGGAGGTGCGCCTCGTCGCGCCGCTCGTTCTGGGGATAATTCAGCAGGAACCTTTCGAGCTGTTCCTGCGAGATATCGTAGAATTCGTCTTCGAAGGCCTTTTTCGCCAGCACAAAATCGTCGCCAGCCGCAGGCGATGCCGGGCGCACTTCCGCCGCGACAACCGCCCCGGCTATGCCGCACAACGTAAATATAAGCATTATAAGGAAATGGAGGAATGGTCTTCGTATCATCGCAGCCCTAATATATCACGAAGGAACTCTTTCTTCAACCGTGAACTTCGCCCAACGCCCTCTTCAGGTATTCCCCGGTATACGACCTCTTGTTTCTTGCTATCTGCTCCGGGGTCCCCGACGCTACGAGCTCTCCACCCGCGTCGCCTCCTTCCGGCCCGAGGTCGATTATATGGTCGGCGGTCTTTATGACGTCCAGGTTATGTTCGATCACGAGAACGGTGTTGCCCTGGTCCACGAGCGCGTGCAGGACCTTAAGCAACTTGTCGACATCGGCAAAATGCAGCCCTGTAGTGGGTTCGTCGAGTATATAGAGCGTCCTTCCGGTTGAGCGCTTTGATAACTCCGTAGCCAGCTTTACCCTTTGCGCCTCGCCTCCCGAAAGTGTCGTCGCCGACTGCCCGAGCTCGACGTAACCGAGGCCGACTTCGTTGAGCACCCGTAGTTTCTCTCTTATGCCCGGTATGTTCCCGAACAGCACGAGCGCGTCTTCTACCGTCATCTTCAGTACATCGCTTATCGAATATCCCTTATATTTCACGTCAAGCGTCTGTTCGTTGAACCTCGCGCCTTTGCAGACCTCGCAGGTCACGTAGACGTCGGGAAGGAAATGCATCTCCACCTTTATTACGCCGTCGCCGCTGCACGCTTCGCACCTGCCCCCCTTCACGTTGAAGCTGAACCTTCCGGGCCTGAAACCCCTAAGCTTCGCATCCTGCAGCCGGCTAAAGAGTTCCCGTATAGGTGCGAACATGCCCGTATAGGTGGCAGGATTCGACCTCGGCGTCCTCCCTATCGGCGACTGGTCGATGACTATAACCTTGTCTATGTTCTCTGTCCCGGTGATCCTGCGGTGCTTCCCGGGCTTCTCTTTCGCCTTATAGAATTTCTGCGCGAGCGCCCTGTAGAGTATCTCATCGACGAGCGTCGACTTGCCCGAACCGGATACGCCTGTCACGCATGCGAACACACCCAGCGGTATCCTGACATCTATATCCTTCAGGTTATGTTCCGTTGCACCTTTTATCTCGATGGCTTTCCCGCCTACCGGCGCACGCCTTTCGGATGCCGGCTTTACCCCGGACTCGCCATTAAGGTATTTTGCGGTCAACGATTCCCTGCTCTTTAACAGCCCGTTCACGCTCCCGGAGAATACGATGCGCCCGCCGTGCTTTCCCGCGCCCGGCCCGAGGTCAACAACGTAGTCGGCGCTCCTTATGGTCGCCTCGTCATGTTCGACGACTACCAGCGTGTTACCGAGGTCTCGCAGTTTTTTTAAACTCTCCAACAATTTCCTGTTATCCTTCTGATGGAGGCCGATAGAAGGTTCGTCAAGCACATAGACTACGCCTACCAATCCCGACCCGATCTGCGTGGCAAGGCGTATTCGCTGCGATTCCCCTCCCGAAAGCGTAGCGCTTGCCCTGTCGAGCGTAAGGTAATCGAGGCCGACATCCGCCATAAACTTCAGCCTTGCCGTGATCTCTTTCAATGATTGCTTAGCGATAGCGGCGTCTTTCTCGCTGAGGCCCAAGCCACCGAAGAAATCAAGCGCCTGCCTGACCGAAAGCGAAACCGCCTCATTTATCGGCTTTCCCCCGATAGTGAACGCGAGCGACTCCGGCCTCAGCCTCGCACCCTTGCATCTCGGGCACGGCAGCACCGACATGTATTTGTTTATCTCCGCCTTCAGGTATTCCGAATCCGTCTCCCTGAAGAGCCGCTCGAGCTGGTTTATGACGCCCTCGTACCTGCGCCCCCACACCTGAAGGTCGCTGCCGTACATAACGATCTTCTGCGTCTCTTTCCCGAGCTTATTGAACGGCGTCTCCGTGTCGAACCGGTAATGCCTCGCGACCTCCTTCAACAACCCCCTGTAATATAAAAGATACCCGCGCCCGCCGCGCTTCCACGGCTCTATCGCGTCTATAAGCGGCCTGGCCCTGTCCGGAACGACGAGGTCGGCGTCGATCTCGAGCTTCGTCCCAAGGCCGTTGCAATCGGGGCATGCGCCATACGGCGAATTGAACGAAAATGAGCGCGGGGACGGCTCCTCATAGCTTATGCCGCAATCGACGCAGGCATACAGTTCGCTGAAGAGATGGTCCCTATCACCGTCGTTGATTATGACCGTGCCGGAGCCCGCCTTAAGCGCCGTCTCTATTGAGTCGGATAGCCTCCGCTTGATATCCGGGCCCATTACGAGCCGGTCTACGACTATCTCTATCGAATGCTTCTTGTCCTTCTCGGTAAGTTTCCCGGGCCCGTCCTCGAGTTCAATTATCTTTCCGTCCACCCTTACGCGCGTGAAGCCGTCTTTTCTTATTTCCCTGAAAAGTTCCTGGTACTCCCCCTTCCTTCCCCTTACCTTTGGCCCGAGGACAAGTATATGCCTGCCCTGCGGCATCTTTAATATCCTGTCGGTTATCTCCTGCGAAGATTGCCTCGTTATCTTCCTGCCGCATTTATAGCAGTGCGCGATGCCTATCCTCGCGTAAAGCACCCTTAGATAATCATATATCTCCGTCGTGGTCCCGACCGTCGAACGCGGGTTGGAGCCCGCGGTCTTCTGCTCGATCGAGATAGCGGGGGACATCCCGTCTATGCTGTCGCAATCCGGCTTCTGCAGCTGTTCAAGGAACTGGCGGGCATAAGCGGACAGGCTGTCGATATACCTGCGCTGGCCTTCGGCATATATCGTGTCGAATGCGAGCGAGGATTTCCCTGATCCCGACAGCCCCGTAAATACTATGAATTTTCCGCGCGGCAGCTCGAGGTCGATATTCTTGAGGTTGTGGACCCTTGCTCCGCGTATTTTTATGGTACCTGTGTCCATTTTCACCTAAATAAGCAAGGCGGAGCAGTTCTGCTGCTCCGCCGGTGCGTTATACGCAAATAATGATGTTGGTGCTTACTTGCCGCCTCTCTTCATCTTCGCCTTCGACACGTCGCCCTGCTTGTCGATGAAGTAGAGATAGCCCTTCTCTCTCTTGACGCCGACCTTGGCTACCTTCTTGGGCTTGCCGCCTTTGCTGCCGCCCCTAGCCATCTTCGCCATCGAGATGTCACCCTGTTTGTCGAGATAGTACAGATAACCCTTCTCTCTCTTGATACCGGCTTTAGCTACTTTCTGAGCCAATT
>JAKLIT010000088.1 GCA_022709465.1 Candidatus Omnitrophota bacterium
GACGCCGGTGAATTCCGTATTGACGGACCTGGTGAAGACGTTGGAAGAGAGCGGCAAAAAACAAATCAACAAGGAGTGACTCTAGATGCATAAGGTTGTGGAAAAGAAGGTTTTAGCCAGCACCATAACCCTCCTCAAGGTCGAGGCGCCGATGGTTGTGCGCGAGGCAAAACCCGGGCAGTTCGTTATCGTCAGGTTGAACGAGTTCGCGGAGAGGATCCCGCTGACGATCTGTGACATCGACAAGGCAAAGGGGCAATTGACGATGATAATACAGGAACTCGGAAAGTCGACAAAGGACCTGTGCGCGATAAAAGAAGGCGGCCAGATACAGGATATACTCGGGCCGCTCGGCAACCCGAGCGATATCGAGAAGTTCGGGACGGTAGTGATGATAGGCGGCGGCGTCGGTTCGGCGGAGCTTCTTACCGTCGTGCAGGCGCTTAAAGATAAAGGGAACAAGGTAATAACGATCCTCGGCGCGAGGAGCAAGGAACTCGTGATACTAGAGGACACCTTCAGGAAGCTTGCCGACGAGGTCATGATAACGACCGACGACGGCAGCTACGGCGAGAAGGGGCTCGTGACGGACGCGCTCAAGAAACTCTTTGCGCGGGGAGAGAAGGTCGACCGCATCATCTGCTGCGGCCCGATACCGATGATGAGGGCTGTCGTGGAGACCGCGAGGCCGACCGGCATACCCGCGATCGTGAGCTTGAACGCGATCCTGCTCGACGGCACGGGCATGTGCGGGTCGTGCCGCTGTACTATCGAGGGCAAGACGCGTTTCTCATGCGTCGACGGGCCCGAGTTCGACGGCTACAAGGTCGATTTCAACGAGCTCACAATGAGGAATAAGAGGTTTCTCGCCGAGGAAAGGAGCGCGCTCGAATCTTAACATGGCTAAAATATCACGTCAGGTACTCGGATGCAGGGAACCGAACGAAAGGAACAAGGATTTCAAGGAAGTCGCGCTCGGGTTCACCGAAGAACAGGCGGTCCTCGAAGCGCAGCGCTGCATAGCGTGCAAGAAGAAGCCGTGCTGCAGCGGATGCCCGGTAGAGGTTGATATCCCCGAATTCATCAAACTTATCGCGAAGAAGGACTTCAGGGGCGCGATACAGAAGATAAAAGAGAAGAACAACCTTCCGGCTGTCTGCGGCCGCGTCTGCCCTCAGGAGACGCAATGCGAGGCCGTCTGCACTTTTTCCGCAAAGAAGGAATCCATAGCCATCGGCGCGCTTGAGCGTTTCGTTGCGGATTGGGAATCCGCGAATACCGGGACAGGCAAGGCATCGCCGGCCGGGCAGAAGAACGGTATAAAGGTCGCCGTTGTCGGCGCGGGCCCTGCCGGGCTTACGGCCGCGGCGGACCTCGCGAGATACGGCTACAAGGTCACTCTGTTCGAGTCGCTGAGCAACAGCGGCGGCGTGCTAAGGTACGGCATACCGGAATTCCGCCTACCTAAGGTCATACTCGACAGGGAGACGGAGTATATAAGGTCGCTCGGTGTCGAGATCAACTATAACATACTCGTCGGCAGGACCATAACCATCGACGACCTCTTCAAGGACGGTTATAAGGCGGTATTCGTGGGCTCGGGCGCCGGATTGCCGTATTTCCTCGGCATACCGGGCGAGAACCTCAACGGCGTATACTCGGCGAACGAGTTTTTGACGCGGGTGAACCTCATGCACGCGTATGAATTCCCGAAATACAAGACGCCCGTCAGGATAGGCGAGCGGGTGGCTGTAGTAGGAGCGGGTAATACGGCCATGGACTGCGTGCGCGTGGCAAAGCGCCTCGGAGCTAAGGAAGCGATGATAGTATACAGGCGCAGCGAGCATGAAGCGCCCGCGAGGCGCGCCGAAGTCGAGCACGCGAAAGAAGAAGGGATAGAGTTCCGCTTCCTGACGGCCCCGCTCTCGATAGAAGGCAACGATAAGGGCGAAGTCAAGAGCATGACATGCATAAAGATGGAGCTCGGCGAGCCGGACGCGAGCGGCCGCAGGCGCCCGATGCCGGTAAAGGGCTCCGAATATACGATGCCGGTCGACACGGTCGTGATAGCCGTCGGCCAGGGCCCGAACCCGCTGATACCGCGCACGTCCAAGGGTATCGCGGTGGACCAGAAGAGCGGCGAGCTCATCATAGACGAGAACTGCATGACGTCGATAAAAGGCGTCTTCGCGGGAGGCGATATAACCACCGGCGAAGGCACGGTCATCGCCGCGATGGGCGCGGGCAAGAAGGCCGCGGCCGCGATGGACAGGTACCTTAAAGGAGCTTAATGAAGAGGGCTTTAATAGCTTTCATGCTGCTGGCTACCGCGGTAGCCATGAGCGGCTGCTTCATCGATATCTCGGCGGTCTCGAAGGTCAACGGCGACGGGTCGGGCTTCAGGATAACGACCTATACGGCTGACGGCGCGAGCGAGAAAGAAGAGCTGTTGAAGTATTATACGCTCCCGGCGGGGGGCAGCTGGAAACTCGACAGCTATGTCGAGGGCAAGCCGCCGCTTCATGTCTACGAGGTAAAGAGGGAATTCAGGGAGATAGGGGATCTCCAGCCCGACTACATAAGGAAGGGCGCGGACCCGTCGAACGTCTCCGGCAACAAATGCTCCCTCGATATACGCAAGGGCATGGTCTTCACGACATACAGGTATGAGGAGGTTTACAGGGACTGCGCGGACCAGTCGAAGATACGCGCTTTCTGCGACGGGTGGTACGGCTCGGCGCTCGAGATAATGTCGGATGAGGTCGCGAAGGCGTTCCCGCACTCCGTGAAGAAGGGCGAGGTAAAGTCGTTCCTCGACGGCAGGTTCAGGCCGTATTACGACTTTTTCCTTAAGGAGTTCCTCGCGAGCGGGCGCAGGTCGCTCGAAGGCGGCGATAGCGCCGCGAACAAAATGAAGATGGCGGAGTTCGAGGCGCAGTACGAAGAGACGGCTTTCGCCGGTTATATGGCCGACTATATCGTTTCAATGGACAAGGGCCAGGACAGGAAGCGCGTTTACGATAAGCTCCTCGCGCTGCACGAGAAGATCGACGGGAAACTCTCGGCCATGAGCGAGTCTCTAAATGAAAGCAATTACGGCGACGCGTTCGGGGTATACGGGTGGCCTTTATTCATGGGATACTCGTTCAAGGTATCCGTCACCCTGCCCGGCCAGGTAGTCGAGGCGAACACGAGCGACATAAAGTCCGGCACGGTGACATGGAAGTTCAACAGCGATGAATTCCAGATGAAGGAATACAGGCTGACGGCGGTATCGCGGAGGTTCAACCCGGCAGGAGCCATGATAATAGCCGCGGGCATCCTTTTAGCCGCATACGCGGCATACAGGGGAAAGCATAAGAAGAAGTGAAGAGAGTCGTTGTCGCAATGAGCGGCGGCGTGGATTCATCGGTCGCCGCTTTTTTATTGAAGGAGCAGGGCTTCGACGTCATCGGGCTGACGATGCGGTTGTCTTCCGCGCCTTCCGGTGACGCGGAGCGAGTCGCCCGCCGGCTGGGCATCCCGCACCGCGTCGTGGACTACCGCAGGGAATTCGAGCGCGATGTCATAAAGTATTTTTGTTCCGAATATAAAAAGGGCAGGACGCCGAACCCGTGCGTCGTCTGCAACAGGAAGATTAAGTTCGGCAAGCTTCTTGAAAGCGCGAAGGCGCTCGACGCAGACTTTCTCGCTACGGGACATTACGCTCGCATCGGCCGCGACGAGGCATTCGGGCGTTATTTCATCAGGGAGGCCGCCGACAAGTCGAAGGACCAGTCGTACTTCCTGTTTGACCTGGACCAGCGGCAGCTCAAGAGCATGTTGTTCCCGCTCGGGGATATTGAAAAAGCGGAAGTCAAAAAGATCGCCAAGGCGGCGGGATTGAAAGCTGTACATGATAAGCCCGAGAGTCAGGATATCTGTTTTATCAGGGGTAAGGGATACAGGGAGTTCATCAGCGGCAGGATCAAGGGTATCAGGCCCGGGAAGGTCGTCGATACCCGCGGGAAATATATGGGCATGCATAAGGGTATCGCGTTCTATACGATAGGGCAAAGGGAAGGCCTCGGGATAGCGGCGGGTAAGCCCATCTATGTCGTAAAACTGGACCCGCGCAGGAACGAGGTCACGGTGGGTGACGCCGGTGAAGTGAAAGGCAGGGAGCTTACGGCGAATAATGTCCGCTGGATGTGTAAGGACGGCCTTTCAAAGCCGGTCCGCGCGCAGGCGAAGATAAGGTACAACCGCCGGAAGTTGGCATGCAGGATAACGCCATTGTCTGCGCGCAGGGTGAAGGCGGTCTTCGACGAACCGCAGCACGCGATAACCCCGGGGCAGGCGCTGGTCGTCTACGACGGGGAGAAGGTATTGGGCGGCGGATGGATAGAGTAGCGGTCGCTTTCTCGGGAGGGGCGGATTCCGCTTTCCTGCTAAGGGCAATGAGAGACGCTCTCGGCCGCGGGAACGTCATCGCTGTTACGGTAAGTTCGGAGTTTGGCACGCGCCAGGAAGCGCGCGACGCCGCGCGCCTGGCAAGATCTCTCGGGGTAAAACATATCGTCATCACAGCGAAGCTGTTGTCCGACCCGAAGATCAGGGCAAATACGCCGCTCAGGTGTTATTACTGCAAGAAGAGGATATTTTCGCTTATAAAGAAGGAAGCCGCGAGAAGGGGATACCGGATAGTCGTCGACGCGAGCAACCTCGACGACAGGAAGGACTACAGGCCCGGGCGTATCGCGCTGAAGGAACTCGGCATATTGAGCCCGCTCGAGGATGCCGGAATGACGAAAGCGCGCATACGCGCCCTGTCGAAAAAGGCCGGGCTTCCGACCTGGGACAAGCCGGCGGACGCCTGCCTCGCCACAAGGATACCGTGCGGCACTCCGATAACGAGAGACGGCCTTCTCAGGGTGGAGAAGGCGGAAGAGCTGGTCAGGCGCGATATCGGCCGAGGGCAGCTGCGCGTGCGGGCGCACGGTGACATCGCGAGGATAGAAGTTGAGAGGCGGCAAATGAAGAAGGCCCTCTCTCTCGGGAAGAATACGATAAGCGGGCTGCATGCGTTGGGCTTTAAGCATATTACCTTGGATACGAAGGGATACATATGAAGAAGAAAGTGATATTCTCATGGAGCGGCGGCAAGGACAGCGCGCTCGCGCTTTACGAACTGGTCCGGAGCGGGGAGTACGATATCGCCGCGCTACTGACCACCGTCACGAAGGATTACGACAGGATAAGCATGCACGGCGTAAGGACCGTCCTGCTAGAGAAACAGGCGGCCGCACTCGGTATCACGCTCGAGAAGGCGCTGATGAAGAAGGGTGCGACCATCGAGGAGAACGAGTCTAAGATCCGCGAGGTCATGCAGAGGTACTTCGAAAACGGCGTCCTGCTTAACGCCGCGGGCGATATAGCCCTTGAGGACGTTAAGAAATACAAGGACGACAACCTCGCGCGCATAGGAATGGAAGGCGTATACCCGCTCTGGAAACGCGGCAGCGCGGAACTCGCGCGCAAGTTCATAGGACTCGGCTTCAGGGCGGTGATAACGTGCGTGGATACGACCCTGCTGGACAAAAGCTTTGTCGGCAGGGAGTTCGACGCGTCGTTCCTGGCGGACCTGCCGGCGGGCGTCGACCCGTGCGGAGAGAACGGCGAGTTCCACTCGTTCGTATATGACGGTCCGATATTCCGCGAAAAGGTGGATTTTGCCAAAGGCGAGATTGTCCTGAGGGACAACCGCTATTACTTCTGCGACTTATTGCCAAACTGAAGTATTTGTGATAATATAATCATCCTTATCCCGCACAAAATATGATGGCGGCGTAGCTCAGATGGTTAGAGCGAGCGGC
>JAKLIT010000089.1 GCA_022709465.1 Candidatus Omnitrophota bacterium
AAAGAGCGGCTCATGGCTCACGTACGGTGAACAGAAGATCGGGCAAGGCCGCGAGAACGCCAAGGTATTCCTCAAGGAGAACCCGAAGCTCCTGCACGAACTCGAAAAAAAGATCAGGGACAGCGTCATCGCATAAACAAGCAAGGAGGTAGACCGGCCATGTTTAAGCGGTTTGTCTTTGTGGCATTACAGTTTGTTTTAGCGCTATCCGTGTGCGCGTACTCGTACGCAAGCACCGCAACTCGCGGCGAGGATATTGCCGTCGCGAAGTCTCTCGAGAACGCCTTTGCAGATGTCGCGGACAGGGTAGGCCCCTCGGTAGTAGCGATATCAACGATGCATACGGCGAAGATGCGCAGCCCCGGAGGTATGGGTGACGACGAGATGTTCCGGCAGTTCTTCAAGGACTTCTTCGGCGACATACCCGAGCGCGAGTTCATGCAAAGGGGCATCGGCTCCGGGTTCATCATCGACCCCGACGGTTATATACTGACGAACCATCACGTCGTTGACGGCGCCGACAAGATCGAGATCATCCTGCCGGACGGAAGGAAATTCGATGGCAAGGTCAAGGGACAGGATACGAGGGCCGACCTCGCAGTCATAAAGATCAACGCGTCGAACCTCAAGGCGCTTGAGCTGGACGACTCCGATAACGTGAAGATAGGGCAGTTCACGCTTGCCGTGGGCAACCCGTTCGGCATATCATCAAAGCCGACCGTTACCGTTGGCGTAATAAGCGCCCTCAACCGTTCACTGCCGAGGTCAAGCCGCGGAGACCGTGATTATTCCGACCTTATACAGACCGACGCGGCTATCAATCCCGGCAACAGCGGCGGGCCTCTCGTAGATATTGACGGGAAGGTCATAGGCATAAATGTCGCGATAATATCGACGACGGGCGGTTACCAGGGGATCGGCTTCGCGATACCGATCAATGTCGCAAAGAGGGTGCTCGGCGACCTCATATCGGGCAGGAAGGTGCTTTACGGATGGCTCGGCGTCAACGTACAGGACCTCGACGAGGACCTCGCGAAGCAATTCGGCCTTTCCGGCACGGAAGGCGTGGTGGTCGCAAAAGTGATGAGCGGCAGCCCTGCAGAAAAAGGCAGGATGAAGACGGGCGATATCATCAAGACCTTCGACGGGAAACCGGTCGAGAACGTGCGCGAACTGCTTAAACTGGTAGGCAGGGCGCCGATCGGGAAGAAGACAAAGGTCGTCGTGCTGCGCGACAGGAAGGACGTGACGCTCGATATCGAGGTTGCGCAAAGGCCTGAGGCGATAGAGGAATTCGCCGATACCGAACTCGGGTCATGGCGAGGTATCGAGGTCATGGATAAGGACGGGGTCACTGTAAGCAACGTCGAGCCCGGAAGCCCCGCGGATATCGCAGGGCTCAGGCGCGGCGATAAGATACTGGAGATAAACAGGAAGGCGGTCAAGAACGCGGAGGATTATAACAAGGCCGTGAAGGGCCTTACCGGGGATGTCCTCCTGTTGACGAACCGGGGATATGCCGTTATCAAGGAAGAACCAAAAGAGGGGCAGGATAGAGACGAAAAACGGTAATAGCGGCGCAGATGATGAGGCATTGCATAAAGCGAGGGCGGATGCCTTAAGGCTGTTAAGGTTCCGCCCGCGCAGCGTCAAGGAGATGGCCGGGCGCCTTAAACAGAAAGGGCATCGCGGTGTCATAATAGCGCGCGCGATAGATGAGCTTGAAGGCAAAGGCCTTCTCAATGATAAGGCCTTCGCGAGGCTCTGGATAGGCGACAGGATGTCGCTGAAGCCCGCCGGCAAAAGCCTAATTGTAAGGGAGTTAAGGGCAAAAGGGATAGGCGAAGACACGATAGGATCGGCTTTCGCGGAATACAGGGACCTGTTCGACGAAACGGAATTGGCGGGCCCGCTCGTCAGGAGGAAGATAGCGGGGCTTAAGGGGCTTGAACCGGAGAAGGCAAAGAAGAAGCTGTTCGATTTTTTAAGCCGCAGGGGTTTTTCATATAACACGATCTGGAAGGTGATCAAGGATAATTATGACTACGGACCAGCTGAGGAGTAAATTCCTGGAATATTTCAAGGCGAAGGGGCATCCCGTCGTCATCTCCGATTCGTTGGTCCCGAAGGACGACCCGACGGTCCTCTTTACCAGCGCCGGAATGAACCAGTTCAAGGACTATTTCCTCGGAAAGAGGAAAGATATGCGTCGCGCCGCGAGCTGCCAAAAATGCCTCAGGACCGGGGACCTCGACAACGTAGGCAAGACCCCCTCTCACCATTCGTTCTTCGAGATGCTCGGCAACTTCTCCTTCGGCGATTACTTCAAGGAGGACGCGATCGCCTGGGCATGGGAGTTCCTCACGAAAGAACTCGGAATGAAGGAAGAAGACCTGTGGGTATCGGTCTATGAAGATGACGATGAGGCGTTCAGGATATGGAAAGACAAGATCGCAGTCCCTGTGAACAGGATCTTAAGATTCGGCGCTAAAGATAATTTCTGGCCGGCAAACGCGCCTGAAGAGGGCCCCAACGGCCCGTGCGGCCCGTGCTCGGAGATATATTTCGACCGCGGCGAGAAGTACGGCTGCGGGAAACCGGATTGCAAGCCGGGATGCTGCCGCAGGCACGTAGAGGTCTGGAACCTTGTATTTACGCAGTTCAACAGGGTAGGCCTCAACAAGCTTGAGCCGCTGCCCAACAAGAACATAGATACCGGCATGGGGCTTGAGCGGCTTGCTTCCGTAATGCAGGGAGTGCCGACTAACTTCGATACCGACATCTTCAGGCCTATCATAGAGGAGATAAAGCAATTTACCCAAAAGGATGAACCCGGCCACGGGAACGCCATTGCCGACCATGTAAGGGCTGCGGTATTCTGCATCGCGGATGGCGTACTTCCCGCGAATACCGGCAGGGGTTATGTGCTGAAGACCCTCATAAGGCGTTCGCTGGTCCATGGGAAGTTCCTGGGACTGAACGAGCCGTTCCTTTACAAGCTCGTAGACAGCGTCGTGCGCGCGATGAAAGGCGGGTATCCAGAGATAGGTGAACGCAGGGAAAATATCAGCGTCATAATAAAATCCGAGGAAGAGAAGTTCTTCCAGATAAACGAGGATGTCAGGGCCGACCTTGAATCGGCGGCGGCGGAGATAAAAGCAAGGAACGAGAACGTCATCCCGGGGAACAAGCTTTTCTATTTCCACGATACCCGCGGCCTGCCGCTCGACCTCATAAGGGAGTTCGCGGCCGGTGAGGGGCTTGAGCTTGATATAGCCGGATACGAAAAACTTATGGACGAGCAGCGCAGGAAATCCCGCGGCGCAACAAAGCTTACCGGCGAAGTATTCGCCGAGACGCTTACGGCGGCGGTGCTCGGAACGGGATCGAGATCCGAATTTATCGGATACGACAAACTGGAATCCGACGCGTCCATAATCGCGCTGGTCAGGGATAATAAGGCGGTTGACCGCGTAGATGCCCCGTCTGTATTCGCGGCGGTGCTCGACAAGACACCCTTCTACGGAGAGACGGGCGGCCAGGTCGGAGATACAGGAAAACTTGAAGGCAAGGGACTGGAGATCAACGTCACGGATACCAAGCTGGTCGAAAAAGTGCCGGTCCATATTTGCAGCATAAAAGAAGGCAAGGTAAAGGTCGGGGATAAGGTGAGGGCTGCCGTTGACAGCCAAAGAAGGATGGCTATAGCGCGCCACCATACAGCGACACACCTCCTGCAGGCGGCGCTTCGCAAGGTCTTAGGGGCGCACGTAAACCAGTCGGGATCATTGGTGGCGCCGGACAGGCTGAGGTTCGATTTTACGCATTTCAAGCCGATGAGCGCTGAGGAGATCGAGGCGGCAGAATCACTTGTCAACGAGTACGTCAGGAAGAACGCCCCGCTTAATGTCCGGGTGATGGATATAGACGAGGCAAAAAAGATAGGGGCGACCGCTCTTTTCGGCGAAAAGTACGATAAAAAAGTGCGCGTAGTGGACGTAAGGGATATATCAAAAGAGTTCTGCGGCGGCACTCACCTCGGCGCTACAGGCGAGATAGGAATTTTCAAGATAATGTCGGAGGGTTCGGTCGCGGCGGGCATACGCAGGATAGAGGCCGTAGCCGGCGAGGCCGCATACGGTAAGATAAAGGAATCGGAGGCCATATTGAAGGAAGTGGCGGATTCTCTTGCCGTAAAGCCTGCCGACCTTCCGTCGCAGATAGAGGGCCTGCTGGGAAGGGTAAGCGACCTCGAGAAGAAACTCAAGGGCCTCCAGTCCGAAAGTATCAAAGATAAGGCGAAAGAACTTGTGTCTGCCAGGGAATTATCGGATAATAATATAAATGTTGTCTCTAAGAGGCTCGATGGATACTCGCCTGACACCCTTGTAAACCTTACCGATGCGATAAAATCGTCACTGGGAAATAACGCGGTCTCAATGCTTGCCGGCGCCTATGAGGGAAAGGCATTCGTCGTAGTGGGGGTCACGCAGGACCTGTCGAAGGGGGTTGTCGACGCGCGAGTGATTGTAAAGGCTATCTCTTCCGCGATATCGGGAGGAGGCGGCGGCCGGCCGGACCTCGCTCAGGCCGGCGGAAAAGATATCTCGAGGCTGGATGAGGCGCTGGAAGCCGGGAAAAAAGCCGTAAAGGAAATCAAAAGATGAAGATAGTAAGGTTATACAGCAAGGAGTTCGAGAAACTTTGCAGCCGGTATAATAACCGTAAGAAGAGGGTATCGGACAGCGTAAGCAGGATCGTCGAGGACGTTAGGCTTAACGGCGATGAGGCGGTCATAAAATATACGAGGAAGTTCGATAAGGTCAAGCTCTCCGCCAGGCAACTGCGGGTTACGGAGAGCGAGGCGAGCGGCGCGTTCCAGGACATCGATTCGGAATTCATATCTGAGCTCAAGAACATCATTGATAACGTAACGAAGTTCTACAAGAAGCAGGTAAGGAACAAGAAGTCGTGGAGGATAGTCGACGAGGACGGCGTAGTGCTCGGGGAAAAATACGAGCCGATAGAGCGCGTAGGCATATATGTGCCTGCCGGGACCGCCCCGCTCGTGTCGACCGTATATATGACGGTATTGCCGGCGAAGGTGGCGGGAGTGAAGTCGATCGTCCTGTGCACTCCGCCCAATAAGTTCCAGAGCGTCGACCCGTACATACTGGCCGTCGCGAACCTGCTGAAGGTCGACGAGGTTTATAAGGTCGGCGGAGCGCAGGCAATAGCGGCGCTCGCATTCGGCACGAAGACGATACCGAAAGTAGACAAGATAGTAGGGCCTGGCAACGATTACGTGACGGAGGCGAAGAGGCAGGTTTTCGGGTATGCCGATATCGACATGATAGCGGGCCCTTCCGAGGTCGTTGTGGTGGCCAACAGGTCGACGAACCCGTTATTCGTCATAAAAGACCTAGAGGCGCAAAGTGAACATCTCAAGGGGCTGCCTATACTCGTGACTACATCCAAGCCGCTCGCGAAGCTGGTCAGGAAGGAAGTCACGAAAGGGTATATCATAATAGCGAAGAACATGGAAGAAGCGTGCGATGTAGTGAACCGGCTCGCGCCGGAGCATCTCCAGATAATGGTAAAGAACCCGCAGAAGTGGCTCAAGAGGATAAAGAACGCGGGCGCCATATTCCTCGGACAGTACAGTCCGACCGCGATAGGCGATTACGTCGCCGGGCCGAGCCACGTACTGCCGACAAGCGGGACGGCGCGTTTCTTTTCTGGATTAGGCGTCGAGGATTTCGTGAAATCCTCGCACATAATATCGTATTCGAAGAAGGCGCTCGAGAAGGCAAAGAGGTAGATAGAGAAGATAACGAAGCTCGAGGGGC
>JAKLIT010000009.1 GCA_022709465.1 Candidatus Omnitrophota bacterium
CTCGAGGAGCTCCCGTCGAATAACCCGTTCGTATTCATCCAGGATTACCATTTCACACTCCTGCCGAAGATGATAAAGGAGAAACAGCCGAACGCGACGATAGCCCTCTTCTGGCATATACCGTGGCCTAACCCGGAGATATTCGCGACATGCCCTTACCAGAAAGAGATACTTGACGGAATGCTCGGCTGCGACCTGATAGGTTTCCACGTCCAGTACCACTGCAATAATTTCCTCGATACGGCTAACAGGCTGCTTGAATCGCGCGTTGACACTGAAAAGTTCAGCATAGTCCGTTCCGGAAAGGAGACGTTCGTCCGGGCTTTCCCGATAAGCGTGGACAGCTATATGGAGGAGAACGCCAGGCAGGATATGAGCGCGATCAACGCCCTCAAGGAGGAATTCGACCTGAAGGGCAAGATAGTTGCCGTTGGCGTAGAGAGGATCGATTATACCAAGGGCCTCGTCGAGCGGATCTCTGCGGTAGACAGGTTCCTTGAGAAATACCCTGAATATAAGGGCAAGTTCGTCCTCGTGCAGCTTGCGGCGCCTAGCAGGACCCATATCAAGCGTTACCATGACTTGATAGCGGAGATCGATGAAGCCGTTGAAAAAGTGAACTGGAAGCATTCCGACGGCGACTGGAAACCGGTCATATACCTGAAGAAACATTTTTCGCCGGAAGAGATAAAGCCCTATTACGCCATAGCGGATATTTGCATCGTAAGTTCTCTCCACGACGGGATGAACCTTGTTGCGAAGGAATACGTCATGTCGAACAGGGGCCTCGACGGAGTGCTGATACTAAGCCGGTTTACCGGGGCGGCAAAGGAGCTGGCCGATGCGGTGCAGATCAACCCTTACTCCATTGAGGAGTTCTCCGACGCGATAAAAACGGCCATAGAGATGCCGGCTGAGGAAAAGAGGAAGCGCATGGAAAATATGCGCAATATAGTTAAGGATAACAACGTATACAAATGGGCCGGCAGTATCGTGACGGAGCTCACCTCACTGAAAAAGGAATAATGGTATACCTGTTCCTCGATTATGACGGGACGCTTGTCCCGATCGCGGATACCCCGGGCAAGGCGTTGATCCCGAAAGGGACGAAAGGCCTGCTGCATAGGCTCGCGCAAGACCGCGGATGCAGGCTGGCGGTAATAAGCGGCCGGTCGCTCAAAGACATAAAGAAGATGGTCGGGGTCGGGGGTATCGTGTATTCCGGCAACCACGGGCTAGAGGTCAGCGGACCGGGCATCAGGCCCAGGAACTTTGCCTCCGCCGGCTTCAGGGACATCATAAAAAAGATGGCGCGGGACCTGCGCGGGCGCCTGGCCGGCGTGAACGGTGTGGTCATCGAGGACAAGGGTTATACGTTAAGCGTCCATTACAGGATGGTAAGGCGGAAAGATATGCCCCGCGTCAGGAAGGCGTTCAGGGATTCTACGGCGCGTTATATTGCGCAAGGGAAGGCGAAAGCAGGCGCCGGCAAGATGGTGCTGGAGCTAAAACCGCCGGTTGACTGGGACAAAGGAAAGCTTGTGATGTGGCTGCTGGAAAAACAACGGTCCGCTGCCGGTAACGGGAGGCGCGTCCTGCCGGTATATATCGGGGATGACACTACCGATGAGGACGCTTTCGCGGCGATCGGGAACAAGGGAATTACGGTATTTGTCGGGAGGCCTGCCAAGACGAAAGCCGAGTATTTCCTGAAGGACCACAGGGAAGTCGTCAGGTTCCTGAGGCAGGCAAATCGCCTGGAAAGGGAATAACAGGATGGCGGATACGGGGACAGCCAAAGAGCCTTTCGTTTTCTATACAAGGATGCACCTTACCGAGCTTACCGGATTGAGGGCGTCGACACTCGGCCAGCTGCTCGAGCTCGTGAAAGAAGTCAACGGCTCCTGCATCTATCACCATACGCACAGGTTCCTGCAGCAGCACCAGTACCTTTCGCCCGAGCCGCCGAACGATTTCGCCTACTGGGTGACCGAGGTCCTCGGCGAGGACGAGCTCGGGGAACTGCTCGCAAGCATCGACGTCGTACAGTTCGGCACCATCCGCAGCCTAAGGGAAAAGATCGCCTCTACCATAGGATCCTACCTGGCAAAGAACCCGATGGCAAAAGTCAGGTTCTCGGGGGAGAACGAGGAATTCCATTTCATGAAATCGATAAGCTTCGTCATACCGACGAAATATACCGCGCACGGCCTCGGTGAATTCGCGGATATGCTGGGCAAAGTCACGATAGATTCGATCTATTACCATATATTCGAGGCGCGCCTGCGGCTCGAGAAGGACACGAACGATTTTTCCAACTGGATCAGGACCTCGATAGGGGACGAACGTTTGGCAAGGGAGATATCACAGCTCGATCCGTATACGTTCACGCTTGAGGGCTTGAGGAACAGGATGGTCCGCATAATAAACACGAGGTCATCTTCCTGAAATGGCAAAGATAGACGAATATATACCCGTTGTCGGGCAGCCGCAGATAGACGACCTGAAGCTCCTTGCCGAGAAACTCCGGGGCAAGGTCATACAGAACGTAAATTCCACGTCCGTGGGCGGCGGCGTGGCCGAGATACTAAGCAGGATGGTCCCGATACTGAAGGAGCTCGGCGTTGACGCAAGATGGGACTTCATCAAGGGAGGGGAGAGGTTCTTTGAGGTGACGAAGAAATTCCACAATGCCCTTCACGGCGTTAATGTCGAATTGCTTGACCAGGATTTCGACGTCTTTCTCGAGACGAGCCGCAGCAATATAGAGGAGCTCAATACATACGGCGACGTAGTCTTCATCCACGACCCCCAGCCGATAGCGCTCGTGGACAAAAAGGCGGGCAACAAATGGATATGGCGCTGCCACGTCGACGTATCCGAGCCCGACAAAAGGGTCTGGGAATTCCTCAGGGGCTATATCGACAGGTATGACGCTGCCGTCTTCTCGGCGCCCGCGTTTTCGCAGAAATTGCCGATAAGGCAGTACCTGATATCCCCGTCGATAGACCCGCTCAGCGACAAGAATAAGGAGCTGCCGCAGGAGACGATAGACGCGGTGCTCGAGAAATACGGCATCCCGAAGGACAAGCCGATAGTTACGCAGATATCGCGTTTCGACAGGTTAAAGGACCCGCTCGGGGTGATACAGGTCTACAAACAGGTCAAGAAGTATTCCGATTGCCGGCTCGTGCTCGCCGGCGGAGGCGCCTCAGATGACCCCGAGAGCTCGGAAGTCCTTCTCGAGGTCAAGGAAGCCGCCAAAGGCGATCCCGACATACATATATTGCTGCTCGCGCAGAACGATATCGAGATAAACGCGTTGCAGAGGGCTTCGACAGTAATAATGCAGAAATCCCTTCGCGAAGGGTTCGGGCTGACGGTATCGGAAGCGCTGTGGAAGGCAAAGCCGGTCGTCGCGTCGAATGTCGGCGGGATACCCCTGCAGATAGCGCATAAATATTCCGGATTGTTATGCAATTCGATAGAAGGCGCCGGTTTCTCGCTGAAACAATTGCTGCACAGCCCGGATTACGCGCGCAAACTCGGCGAGAACGGCAGGGAACACGTCAAGAACAACTTCCTCATAACGCGCCACCTGAAGGAGTACATGCTCCTTTTTCTTTCTTTGTACCATCCCGAGGATATAGTATACTTATGAGCAAATGGAAAAGACGGAAATAACGGTCATCGGCGCCGGCGTCGTCGGGTTGTCCGCGGCGGCGGCGTTGTCCGTAAAATACAGGGAGATATTCCTCATAGAGAGGCACGACTCGTTCGGGCGCGAGACGAGCTCGCGCAACAGCGAGGTCATACACGCTGGAATATATTACCCGAAGGATTCGCTGAAGAGAAGGTCCTGCGTAGAGGGCAACAGGATGCTCTACGAATACTGCCTCGCGAACAATATCCCGCATAAGAAGACCGGCAAGCTGATCGTCGCGGTCAATAAGGAGGAGCTGCCTGACCTCGAAGCGCTCTTCAAAAGGGGAAAGGAGAACGGGGTTCCCGGCCTAGAGCTGATATCCGCGGCGGACGCCAAAAAGCTCGAGCCGGACATATTCGCCGAAGCCGCGATATGGTCGCCGTCAACGGGTATCGTCGATACGCACAGCCTGATGAAGGACCTTGAACGCAAGTTCAGATCACGCGGCGGAACGCTTACATATAATACGGAAGTGACGGGTATCAAAAAAGCCGCGGGCGGTTATAAGGTGACGGTAAGGGATACAGACGGCGGAGGGCTGGATTTTCACACCCGGATATTGGTTAACTGCGCCGGGCTCGATTCGGGCAACGTTGCGGCGATGGCGGGGCTCGACAGCGAGGAATACGGGATAAAGCCGTGCAAAGGCGATTATTTCCGCGTAAGCGCGTCGAAAGCGAAGATGATAAGCAGGCTCGTCTACCCTGTGCCGAAGAAGAAGGGGGCGGGGCTCGGGATACACGCTACGCCCGACCTCGGAGGCGGCGTCAGGCTCGGGCCGGACGAGGAATACGTCGGGCGTATTGATTATAAGGTCGACGCGTCGAAAGCGAAGGAGTTCTGTGGTAGCGCTCGCACGTTCTTTCCGGCGCTTGATGTGGGTGACCTGAGCCCGGACACGTCGGGCATAAGGCCGAAACTGCAGGGCCCGGGAGAGGATTTCAGGGATTTCGTGATAAGGGAAGAATCCGAAAAAGGTTTCCCCGGGCTCATCGACCTTATCGGGATCGAATCGCCCGGGTTGACCGGATGCCTGTCAATCGCAGGCATCGTGTCGGACTTGGCCGACGGCCTAATCTAATCCCCACTTGGGGCGTGTTGCCTGCCTGCTCCAGAACTCTCTCCACCAGCCGCACGGCTTGTTCTTATCGCCCGTGTATTCCGTCGGGCGGCGCGTCTCGCCGCCTACCACGAGGCTTCCAACGTAGTCCGCTTTAGCATATACTTTCTCGATCTGCTCCGCTATCTGTTTCATATCGCGCTCCGTCACTATACCGTTGCTTGTCGCCTTATAGAACTGCACGGTGACCCTTATCGGGTATGCCGGATCGCGCTCGATGTCGAGCCCCGCGATCTCGGTGAACGGCCCTTCGACCTTTCCGTGGCCTATTACCGCGTTCTCGACGTTTCCGTCTTCCTTGCACTTCTTCTCGCAATATGACGCCATCGGATAGCATGCGTCCATGGCGTATCCGCATCTCATCGGGTTCTTCTGTTTAAGGGGAACCTGTATCAACATCACCATATTCAGCGCATCGGTTTCGTCCGGCCTGCTGTTTGCCGAATAACCTCCGTCGTTGTTATTGAGGTAATCGCTGAGCCGTTTCCCGGTGAGGCTTGCGCGTTCGCCGTCCTGGTTGAAGAAGAGGCGCTGGCCCCATACGCCGCCGGCGTTGAAACCGTCACGTTTGTTGTCGATGACGGTTACGCTCGTACCTTCACGCGTAGCGAGTATTGTGAGCACGGCCGGATCTCCCTCCATGGACTGGTAGTTGAATAATACGGGGTTGAACTCCGCTATGCCTTCCCGGGGTATCGGCAGGAAGCATGCCTGCGCGCTGACCAGCACGTGTGAATCGCGCGGCGCGAGCAGGGACCTGCGGCTGCCTTTCCATGAGCCGGGATCGCTCATATATTTACGGATATCGCCCAAAAATTCGCGCAGGGATACGCGCCTGAGGCCCTCGGCCTTTTCGTTGCCGACAAGGATATAGAGCTTGTCGAGGTCGACGTCGCCGGTCCTGTCGGAGAAATTCGGGAACCGCATGACGGGCATGCAGGTCAGGTTATAATTGCCCGAATACGGGTCCCTCTGCTGGACCTGGATGGTCATGTCGCTTATGTTGGGGCCGACGCTCGAATTCTTGTACCTGCCCGTATCCTCCCAGGTAAGGTTCAGTATATCGAGCCCGTATTGCCGCGCGAGCCTGATCGCCTCCGGGTCGCCGGTCATATTCGCTGTGCGGCCGATGACCTCCCTGTATTGATCAGATCGGCCTTGGATCGTCTTGGCATCCGCGCCCGGGATCGCCGCCGCAAAGCATATTACCATTAACACCGTTAACACTGTCTTAAGGCACTTCATGGCACCCTCCTTTCAGTTAGGTTTTTCCGCCTTCAGTATGTTAGACAGGGCAGGGGGCCCCTTTGTTCCAAGAAAAATCTTGATACTCCGGCGTAAATTCACTATAATATCGCCCATGACCACTCCCCTCGAAAAATGGGTAGAAGAACAAGCCAGGCTCACCAAGCCAAAAAGGATAATCTGGTGCGACGGTTCCGAAGAGGAAGCGCACAGGCTCATAGAGATAGGGATGAAGGAAGAGAGCATAGACGGTCATCCTGTCTTTAAAGAGCTGGACCAGAAGGCCTGGCCGAACGCTTATTACCATAAGAGCCACCATACAGACGTCGCGCGGACGGAGCACCTGACGTTCGTCTGCCATCCCGAGAAGGCAACCGCGGGGCCGAACAATAATTGGATGGACCCGGGCGAAGCGAAAGCGATGATGACGAAGCTTTCGGACGGCTGCATGAAAGGCAAGACGATGTACGTCCTTCCTTACATGATGGGCCATCCCGATTCGCCGTACGCGAAGGCGTGCGTCCAGCTTACGGACGTGTCTTATGTGGCGGTCAGCATGCGCATAATGACTCGCATGAGCAAGAAGGTCATCGAGAAGATAGGCGACCGCAGCGATTTCGTCAAGGGACTGCATTCCGTAGGCGATTTCGACCCCAACAAACGTTTCATAATGCATTTTCCCGATGACCATCTCGTATGGAGCATCGGTTCGGGATACGGCGGCAACGCGCTGCTCGGGAAAAAATGCTTCTCATTAAGGCTCGCGTCCTGGCTCGGTTACCAGGAGGGCTGGCTTGCCGAACACATGGTCATCCTCGGGATAGAAGACCCGAAGGGCGATATCACTTATATAACGGCGGCTATGCCGTCCGCGTGCGGCAAGACGAACCTCGCGATGCTCGAGTCTGCGCTCCCCGGATATAAGGTCTGGACCATCGGCGACGACATAGCATGGCTCAACGTCGGTCCCGACGGAAAGCTGTACGCGATAAATCCTGAGGCCGGGTTTTTCGGCGTCGCGCCGGGCACCTCGATGAAGACGAACCCCAACATGATAAGGACGTTAAAGGGCAGGAAATTTTTCCCGACCATTTTTACGAATACCGCGCTGGATACCGATAAGAACGAGCCGTGGTGGGAGGGCTTTGACGGCCCCGAACCCCAGCACGCTCTCGATTGGCAGGGTAACCCGTGGCAGCCGGGCACGGGCAAGAAAGCCGCGCACCCGAACTCAAGGTTTACCGCGTCCATATATAACTGCCCGACGCTTTCAAAGGAATTCGACGACCCGAAGGGAGTGCCGATCTCCGCGATAATACTTGGCGGGCGCAGGACGCACCTGATACCCCTTGTCGTCGAGGCCATGAACTGGCAGCAGGGCGTGTTCCTCGGGGCTCGCACCGGCTCGGAGACGACGGCCGCGGCGGCCCACCAGGTCGGGGTGTTGAGGCGCGATCCTATGGCGATGCTGCCGTTTTGCGGGTATAACATGGGAGATTATTTCAGCCACTGGCTAAATGTCGGAAGGCAGATGCATAATCCGCCGAAGATATTCTCCGTCAACTGGTTCAGGACGGACGATGACGGCAGGTATATATGGCCCGGTTTCGGGGAGAATATACGCGTTATCAAGTGGATCATAGAGAGGGTCAATAACGGCGCGAAGGCGAAGGAGACCCTGATAGGGTATGTCCCGCACGCGTCTGACCTTGACCTCAAAGGGCTCTCGATACCGGAAAAGAACCTTGCGAAACTCCTCGAGATAAATACGAAGGAGTGGGGGCCCGAGATTGAGGATATAGGGAAGTTCCTGAAACAGTTCGGCGACAGCATGCCCGCCGAGATCTGGAAAGAATACGAAGCTCTGAAATCCCATCTTTAAAGAGGTCATGAAGGTACTCATCCAATTCGATAATAAACCGCTGCTCT
The DNA here is from genome assembly GCA_022709465.1 of Candidatus Omnitrophota bacterium. The sequence continues at coordinate 8,001 of JAKLIT010000009.1, forward strand.
TCCGCGATCCCGTATCTGTGATATCGTGCGAAGACACATCTTCGCTCTGGGAATGCTTTGCGAGGATGGAAGACGCGATAGAGAGGGGCTACTATCTTGCCGGATTCGTCTCCTATGAAGCCGGATACAGTTTCGAGGAGTGCCTGGGCGGCGATACCCGCAGGGATTTTCCGCTGTTGCGCATGGGAGTTTACGACGCGCCGGCCGCCGTTAAGATACCGCCCGCTCCCTCAAGGACGCGGTTATCGTTGGGGGGTATGCGGCTCAATATATCATACGAGGATTACCGCTCCGATATAACGGCTATACGCGAATATATCAGGAACGGCGATGTCTACCAGGTGACCTACTGCATTAAATATCTCTTCAAATTCCGCGGGGACCCGTTCTCGCTCTACAGGATCCTGTTGAGGGAACAGCCCGTGCCTTATCCCGCATATATAGATACCGGAAGCCACTACATTCTTTCGCTCTCCCCGGAGATGTTCATCAGGAAGGAAGGCCCGCATATGACCACGAAGCCGATGAAGGGCACGTGGCCGAGAGGCGGGAACATAATATCCGATACGGTGGCCGGCATACGGTTCAAATATGACGCGAAGAACAGGGCGGAGAACGTCATGATCGCCGACCTCCTGAGGAACGACCTCGGCAGGATGGGAACGGGCATAAAAGCCCCGAAACTCTTTGAGGTCACGAAATACAGGAAACTGCACCAGATGACATCAACTATCACCGGAGAGATCGACGCGCGTATCCCGTTCCGGCAGGTCTTCTCATCGCTCTTCCCGTCGGGCTCCGTTACCGGCGCGCCTAAGATACGCGCCATGCGGATAATAAGGGAGCTTGAGGACGAAGACCGCAGGATATATACCGGCGCGATAGGTTACATATCCCCGGACCGGGACATGTTCTTCAATATACCCATACGCACCCTGCTCATCAGGGACGGCGCCGGCGAGATGGGCGTAGGCGGCGGAATTGTCTGGGACTCGACCCCGCGTGGCGAATGGGAAGAGGGCCTGCTTAAGGCAAAGTTTCTTACAGATTATGCCCATAGTATGCTATAATACGCGGGTGAAATACGATCATGCCTTGTTCCTGAATCCCTACATTGAGAGCAACAACACCAGTGTAATGAAGCTCTTCCCGCCGACCGGCCTTGAATACGTCGCGACAAGCGCCGAAGGCCTCGTCGGCAGGATCTCCATGCTTGACCTCAGGTATGAGAAGGAGCTTTTGGACACCGCAAAGCTCCTCGATTTCATATCGAAAGAGATCGACATAATATGCGTTAGTATCGGCTGGGACCGCCAGTTCAAGGAGATATGCGACCTGCTCAACCGCATGCCTTCCGGGAAGACCCTTGTCGTGGGCGGATACAAGGCGACCGAGATGGCGGATGAGCTTTTCAAACTCTGCCCTAAGATAAACATAATAGTCCGCGGGGAAGGCGAGGAGACGATAAAGGATATACTCAACGGGATCCCGCTGAAGGATATCCTCGGCATATCATATTCGGAGAACGGCGCCGTGGTCCACAACAGTAACAGGCCGCTGCGTGACGTGAATGATATCGACGCCCCGGACCGCGCGTTAAGGGCGAATAAATATAAGCTGGCGGTCAACGGCATAGAAGTCATGGGCCTGACCTTTGATTCGGTATTGAGCGCGAGGGGCTGCCCGCACAACTGCAAATTCTGCACGTTCAACCTCAATCCGCTGGGGCAGAAAAGGACCTATTCGGCGCGAAGCGTCGATTCCGTCCTGAAAGAACTTGAAGGCATAGACGCCCAGGTTATACTGTTCAGCGATGACGACCTTTTTGTAAATCCCGCAAGGGCGGAAAAGCTGTGCGACGGCATCATCGAGCGCGGGATAAAGAAGCGCTTTATAGCCCAGGCGCGTATTGAGATATACAAGCACCCGCGCCTGCTGGATAAGATGGTCAAGGCAGGGTTCAAGGCGCTGCTGATGGGGATAGAATCGCCGAACGACCGCATCCTTGCGCAGCTGAACAAGGGCTTCGATTCGGCGACGGTCCGCAAAGCGTTCAAAGTGCTTAAGAAGTACCCGATATTCTACAACGGGTATTTCATTTACGGGAACATCGGCGAGAGCAAGGAAGAGATGCTCTATATCCCGAAGTTCGCGCAAGAGATCGGGCTGGATTTCATATCGTGCAACAAACTGAGGATCGAGAGGTTCTCGCCGCTCAGGGAACTGGCCGAAAAGACGGCCGGCTACCATATTACCGAGAAGGGCGAGCTCTACTCGGATACCTACAGCCACGCGTCGCTCAAGAAGATCGGCAGGACGATCAAGTTCTCCTTTTATACGCCGCAGCGTTTTATCAGAATATTCTGGAAAGGCGTTTTCGAAAACAAGTTCCTGTCTTTCGGGGAGGTCGCCTCCCTTGCCGCGGTAATGCCGCGCCTTCTCGCAAGCGCGATAGCGCGCGACCTGAGGAAGGGCAGGCTTAAGGATTCCCTTAAAAGGACATTTGTAGTCAACAGGGCGGAGGTGTAAAAATGATGCAGCATAAGAATAACCATAACGAAAAACCGGCTCAGCCCGCGCAGAGCTTTTACGGGCTCGGTATCGCGCCTAAGATACTCGATATACTAGAGCGGATAAAATTCACCGTCCCTACACCCATACAGTTCAAGGCGATCCCGCTCGCGATAGAAGGCAAGGACGTCGTCGGCATAGCGCAGACGGGCACCGGGAAAACGCACTCGTTCGCGATTCCGATGGTCCAGCGCCTCGCGCAGGTAAAAGGCAAGGGCCTGGTCATGGCCCCGACGAGGGAGCTCGCGTTGCAGATAGACGAGGTATTCAAGGGCCTCGCGTACGCGTTCGGCATAAAGACCGCCTGCCTCATAGGCGGCGCCTCGATGCACGAGCAGCTGCGCGCGCTGCGCAGGAACCCTCGCGTGATAATAGCTACGCCAGGGCGCCTGCTCGACCACCTCGAACAGCGCAATCTCACCCTCGGGGACACGTCGATGCTCGTCCTCGATGAGGCGGACCGCATGCTAGACATGGGGTTCGCGCCGCAAATAGAGAGGGTATTGCGCCACCTTCCGAGGGAGAGGCAGACGATGCTCTTCTCCGCGACGCTTCCGAGGGAGATACTGCAGATGGCCTCGCGCCATATGAAACTCCCCGTCTCCGTCGAGATCGCCCCTTCGGGCACGGTCGCGGAAAAGGTCACGCAGGAGTTATTCATAATACAGCAGGAATCCAAAACCAAACTGCTTTCGAAACTGCTTTCACAATACCACGGCGCTGTACTATTGTTTTCGAGGACCAAACACGGCGCTAAAAAGATCGCGAAAGCCGTAAAGCACATGGGTATCAGCTCGGCAGAGATACACTCGAACCGTTCGTTGGGACAGCGCAGGGAAGCGCTTGACGGGTTCAAGTCGGGCAAATACAGGGTCCTCGTGGCCACCGATATCGCCTCGAGGGGCATTGATGTCGCCGGCATTGAGCTCGTCATAAACTACGACCTTCCGGAGGATGCGGGCAATTACGTCCACAGGATAGGAAGGACGGGCCGGGCGGGGCACAAGGGCCACGCGATATCCTTCGCGACCCCGGACCAGAGCGGCGATGTCCGTAATATTGAGAAGCTCATGAGGATCTCGCTTCCGGTCTCTAAGCATCCCGACGTCACTCCCGCGGAGTTCAGCAAGCTGCAGGGGCCGGCCGAGGGCAGGAGGCCGAGGTACGTGTTCAAGCAGAGGCGTTCGAGGTACCACAGCCGCAGGCCCTGATATAATATCTTGACGTTGCGGCGGCCGTTATCTATAATATTGCATAAAATAAGGCCTAATTAATGACTATAACCATATTCTTCCTTATCCTCCTCGCCTTATTGTTCGATTTTTTGAACGGTTTCCACGATTCGGCGAATTCGATCGCCACGATCGTGTCGACGAGAGTCCTTTCGCCGCGCCATGCAGTAATATGGGCGGCGTTTTTTAATTTCATTGCGTTCCTCTTCTTCGGCCTCCACGTCGCCAACACCATAGGAAAGGGAATAATTGATATCTCGATAGTGGATAAGGGGATAATCTTCGGCACCCTTATCGGCGCCTGCGGATGGAACATAATAACATGGTACTTCGGCCTTCCGACAAGCTCTTCGCACGCGCTGATGGGCGGCCTCATAGGCGCGGCCCTTGTAAAAGCGGGCACGGGAGCGCTTGTCTGGACGGGCATCATCAAGACCGCAACGTTCATCGTCGTATCCCCGGTGGTAGGGCTGATACTCGGCCTCGCGTTCGGCATCGCCGTCCACTGGATATTCCGTTACAGCGCCCCTCTTAAGGTCGACCATATATTCAGGAAAGGCCAGCTCGTGTCTGCCGCCGCATACAGTTTAGGCCACGGCGGCAACGACGCGCAGAAGACGATGGGTATCATAGCAAGTTTGCTCTTCAGTACGGGCCTGCTCGGCAAGGAGTTCCATATACCGTTCGCGGTCGTCATCATGTGCCATGCCGCGATAGCCCTCGGAACGATGTTCGGCGGATGGCGTATAGTCAAGACGATGGGCCAGAAGGTCTCTAAACTGAAGCCCGTCGACGGTTTCTGCGCCGAATCAGGCGCGGCGATAACGCTGTTCATATCATCCGCTTTCGGCATCCCGGTCAGCACGACACATACGATAACCGGAGCGATAATGGGCGTCGGGTCGTTGAAGCGCCTTAGTGCGGTCCGCTGGGGGGTCGCGGGGCAGATCGTCTGGGCATGGATATTGACGATCCCGTGCTCGGCGCTGATATCGGCCCTAGCCTATAGCCTGGTGAAATGAGGTATTCCCATCCGTTATTCGGCGGGTTTCGCACCAAGGTAACCATTGCGTTCGTCCTCTCCCTGCTTTTCGTGGCATTCCTCAGTAATTTCCTGATATACAAATACAGTTATAATTCGCGGTTCTCCCAGCTCCGGGAGGAGCTTGAGCTTGTCGCGCAGACCGCGGCCTTGAGCATAGACGAGAGCATACTGATGCGCGTGCCGCTCGACCGTTCGGGCGTGGACAGCGAGGAATACAGGATAATCGCCGAGAAACTCCGGAAGATAAGATCATCCGACCCGCAGATACTGTTCGTATACACGATGGCAAAGACGTCCGATGAGGGCGTATGGCAGTTCATCGTGGACCCCGAGCCGCTCGCGAAGTCGAAAAGGAAGGAGGCCACGACCTCCTATCCCGGCGACAAGTACGATGTGTCTCGCTTTCCCGAGATGATGAAGGGGCTTCAGGTCCCGTCCTCGGACAAGAAACTCGTCGAGGACGAATGGGGCACGACGCTTTCGGGTTACGCGCCTATACGGGATGCCGGCGGCAAGGCCGTCGCGGTGCTCGGCCTGGACATGTCGGCGAAAAAAGTCCGTGATATGGAGAAAGAGCTGAACCGCAGGGCGTTAGTCGTCCTGCTGCTCGGCGTTTTCTTCGCGGCCATCCTTGGCCTGCTAATAGGCAAGAACACCACCGATCCCATAAAGAAACTGGAAGAGGCGACACAGCGCATATCGTCGGGGGATTTCCAGTACAGGGTAGACATCAGGGGGAACGACGAGATAAGCCGCCTCGGCAAGGCGTTCAACAGGATGGCAGAGAGCATATCCGAGTCGCGAAAAGCGCTGCAGGATTATTTCTACAGGATAGTACAGACCCTCGCGCGCAGCATCGAAGCCAAGGACACTTATACGAAAGGCCATTCGGACAGGGTCGCGGAATACGCGATGAAGATCGCACTCGAACTGGGCATATCCGCGGAGGAAGCCGAGATGCTCAAGAGCGTCGCCGAGCTGCATGATATAGGGAAGATAGGCATCGAGGAAGGGATATTGAACAAGGACGGCAAACCGACCCCTGAGGAATGGGAGATAATCAAGGAGCACCCGAAGACCGGCGAGGAGATATTGACCCCGGTCTTCCTCGACAAGAAGAAACTCGCGATAGTCAGGTCGCACCACGAGCGCTACGACGGCAAGGGCTATCCGGACGGGCTCAAGGGCGACGAGATAGATATCCTCGCCCAGATCGTATCCGTCGCGGACTCGTACGACGCCATGACGTCAAAACGCGCATACAGGGATTCGATGGGGAAGGCAGCGGCGATAGATGAGCTGCGGAAGAACAGCGGTACCCAGTTCAACCCGAAAGTAGTCGAGGCGTTTGTCAGGATACTCGAGCGCGAATAAGGCATTTCAAAAAAGGAGAAAGAAGATGGGCATGAAACTTAAATATGCCGCGTTTGCCGCATCATTGATCGTCGCCGTTACCGCATTCGGGCCGTGTGATGCCGCGCCTGCCGCGAAGAAGGTGCGCATAGGCGCGTCGCTGCCGACCCAGAGGGACGAGCGTTGGGTCAGGGACGCGCAGAAGATGAGGGATGTCGCAAAGGCGCAGGGCCTCGACCTGAAGATGCAGATATCGGACAACGACGCCGCGAAACAGATGTCGCAGTGCGAGAACCTGCTTGCCCAGGGCATCGATATACTTATCCTCGCGCCGCATGACGCGACGAGCGCAGCGGCAATAGTCGACGAGGCTCACAGCGCCGGAATAAAGGTAATATCCTACGACCGCCTGGTGCTGAACACGAAAGTAGACCTTTATATCTCATTTGACAATGTCGAGGTCGGGAGGCTGCAGGGAGATTACCTTGCGAAGGCGGCGCCAAAAGGGAATTACGTAGTGCTCGGAGGCGCGCCGACCGACAATAACGCTAAGCTGTTCAAACAGGGCGCGATGTCGGTCATAAAGCCGCTCGCGGCCAAGGGCGATATCAAGATAGTCATGGACCAGTGGATACAGGACTGGCAGCCGACCGTCGCGATGAACCTCATGCAGAACGCGCTTACGGCGAACAATAACAGGATAGACGCGGTGCTGGCACCCAACGACAATACCGCCGGAGGCGTCATCCAGGCGCTTGCGCAGGCCGGCCTCGCCGGAAAGGTCCCGGTAACAGGGCAGGACGCCGAGCTGACGGCCGCACAGAGGATAGTAAAGGGCACGCAGTCGATGACAGTATTTAAGGACACGAGGGAACTCGCTTCGAAAGCGATGGATGCCGCGATGAAGATCGTGGGCGGGCAGGAACCCGGCGCGACAGGGACCGTGAACAACAACAAGATGGATGTCCCGTCGATACTGTTGAAGCCGGTCGTCGTGGACAAGGAGAATATAGACGCGGTACTTATCGATAGCGGATACCTGAAGAAGGCGGACGTATATAAATAAGGCGCGATATGGCAGCAAACATTCTTGAGATGAGCGGGATAACAAAGGAGTTTCCCGGAGTAAGGGCGCTCGACGGGGTCACGTTCAGCGTCGTTAAGGGCGAGGTACATTCGCTCGTCGGCGAGAACGGCGCGGGCAAGTCGACGCTTATGAAGATCCTAAGCGGCGTGTATCCCGCGGGGACCTATGAGGGCGGGATATCGATAGACGGCAAGGCAATGCGTTTCGCGGACATAAAGGACAGCGAGCGCGCCGGCGTCGCGATAATTCACCAGGAACTCGCGCTCATCCAGCAGCTCAGTATCGCGGAGAACGTTACCCTCGGCGACGAGGCCGCGAAGAACGGCATCATAAACTGGGACGAATGTTTCCTTAGGACCGAGAAGGCGCTGAAGCAGGTTGGCCTCGATGTAAGCCCCTCGACAGAAGTGTATAAGCTCGGCACCGGCGAACAACAACTCGTCGCGATAGCCAAGGCGATATCCAAACAGGCGCGCATACTTATCCTCGATGAGCCGACCGCGTCGTTATCGGCGGGCGAGGCCGACAGGCTCCTGAATATCCTGAAGGCGCTGAAGGCCGGGGGCGTCACCTGCATATACATCTCCCACAGGCTGAAAGAAGTATTCGATATCTCCGACAGCATCACAGTATTGCGCGACGGCGCGACCGTCGGCACCTACCCGAAGAAAGGCCTCGACGAGAATAAGCTGATCTCGCTTATGGTTGGCCGCGAACTTTCGAACGTGTACCCGCGGAAGGAACGCGTGCCCGGGGAGATCGTCCTCGAGATAAAGGACTGGACCGCGATAAACGCGGGCATGAACAGGGCTGTGCGGAACATAAACCTGTCTGTGCGCAGGGGCGAGATACTCTGCATAGCGGGGCTTGTCGGCGCCGGCAGGACGGAGCTCGTGATGAGCCTCTTCCACATGTGGGGACAGGCGATGTCAGGGAGAGTGCACCTTGAAGGCAGGGAGATCTCCCTGCGGGACGCCGGCGACGCGGTCGCGGCCGGGATCAGCATGGCTTCCGAGGACCGCAAGCGTTACGGCCTCATACTCGACGAGGACATAAAGAGGAATATCTCGCTCGCGAGCCTCGGCAGGATATCTACCGCGCAGGGGGTCAACGAGAATGAGGAGATCAAGTCGGCGGAGAAATATACCGCGGACCTGAGGATAAAGACCCCGTCCATAGAGCAGAAGGCGGGCAACCTAAGCGGTGGCAACCAGCAGAAGGTCGTGCTCGGGAAGTGGCTCATGACCGAGCCGAAGGTCCTGATCCTTGACGAGCCGACGAGGGGAATAGACGTCGGCGCCAAGGTCGAGATCTATAATATCATAAACGACCTCGTCGATAAGGGGGTCGCCGTGCTCGTCATATCGTCAGAGCTCAACGAAGTGCTCGGAATAAGCGACAGGATAATCGTAATGCATGAAGGGCAGATAACCGGCGAGATCCTGAATAAGGACGCCACACAGGAAAAGATCATGCTATACGCCACCGGGACGAGGCAGGTGTGCGCCCAATGACGAGATAAGGACAAGGATATGGAAAAGAGACCAGGACTCAGGAAAGCGTTAGCCCAGGACAAGATACGCAAATTCACAATGCTGATCGCGCTTGTCGCGATATGGCTAATATTTACGTCACTGACGCACGGGATATTCCTTACCCCGCGCAACCTCTCTAATCTTTTTCTTCAGACCGCCACCGTAGCGATAATAGCTATAGGCATGACGCTCGTTATAGTCACGCGCAATATCGACCTTTCCGTGGGTTCCGTCGCCGCGCTGGCCGGCGCGATAGGCGCGTTCCTGCAGGTCAATATGAACTGGCCCGCCGAAGCCGCGATACTGGCGGCATGCGGTGCGGGGCTGTTGATAGGCCTTTGGCACGGTTTCTGGATCGCCTACAGGTATGTGCCGTCGTTCATCGTGACCCTCGCGAGCATGATGATCTTCAGGGGCGCCGTGCTCGGAATAACGAAGGGCGCGACGATAGCGCCGTTATCGGACCATTTCAAGGCGATAGGGCAGAACTACCTGTCCCCGCAGGCCAGTTTAATAGTCGGCATTGCGACCATTTCGGCATATGTCCTCTTCGACCTGAATAAAAGAAGGCAGAGGAAGAGATACGGGTTTACCGTAGCGTCGCTGCCGTCCGAGCTCGCGAAGTTGGCGGTGATATCGGCGGCGATAGGCGCGTTCTTCCTGGTAATGGTCCACAACAGGGGCATCCCTTACGCGGTCCTCCTTGTGATGGCGCTGGCGCTCGGGTTCAGTTTCATCGCTCAGAACACGGTATTCGGAAGGCAGCTTTACGCGATAGGCGGCAACCCTGACGCGGCGGCACTCTCCGGCGTGGACATAAAGAAGAAAGTTATGGTGCTCTATGCCATATTCGGCGTGCTGACCGCGATAGCGGGCATCGTGCTTACCGCGCGGCTCAACGCGGCGACCACCTCCGCGGGGCAGGGCATGGAACTCGATGTCATCGCGGCCGCGGTAATAGGCGGTACGAGCCTCATGGGCGGCGAAGGCACGGTATTCGGCGCCCTGATCGGAGCGCTCATCATGGCAAGCCTCGATAACGGCATGAGCCTTATGGACACGAATATAACTTTCCAGTATATTATTAAGGGCATGATACTGCTGCTGGCAGTGTGGGTAGATATAGCGACAAGAAGGAAATCGCAGTAATGGCAAAAGCGCAGCACTTGAAGTTCATGAAGGAGGCGATAAGAGAGGCCCGGAAGGGGGAGAGAGAAGGCGGCATCCCCATAGGTTCGGTCCTTGTGAAAGGCGGCAGGATAATAGGGCGCGGCCATAACAGGCGTGTCCAGGAGAGGTCGGCGATACTCCATGCCGAAATGGATTGCCTCGAGAACGCGGGGCGCCTTAAGGCGCGCGATCACAGGAAATGCGTAATATATTCGACCCTCTCGCCGTGCGACATGTGCACAGGCGCGATACTGCTGTATAAGATACCGGTCGTGGTAATAGGCGAGAACAGGACTTTCAAGGGGCCGGAGGCCTACTCGAAGAAAAGGGGAGTAAAGCTCATCAACCTTGACGATAAGGAATGCAGGGAGATGATGAGGCGGTTCATCCGCGGGAAACCGCAGCTATGGGATGAAGACATAGGAAAATAAGGAGAATGATAAAGTGTTCAGGGAGAAGATAAAAGTACTCGATTGCACGATACGCGACGGCGGGCTCATAAATAAGCACGACTTCGACTTCAAGTTCGTCCGCGCGGTCTATAAGGCGCTCTCGGAGGCGAAGATCGACTACATGGAGATAGGGTATAAGAACTCGAAGAAGCTCTTCTCCGACAAGGAATACGGCCAGTGGAAATTCTGCGAGGACGACCTTATAAGGAAGGTCATCGACGGCATCGAATCTCAGACGAAGATCTCCGTGATGGTAGATGTCGACCGCGTGGACCTCGATGATATCAAGCCGCGCAAGGAGAGCCCGGTCGCGATGATGCGCGTGGCGGCATATGTTAAGGATATAGACAAGGCGATATACCTCGCCAACCATTGCGCCGATAAGGGCTACGAGACGACCATAAACATCATGGCCATATCGCGGGCGATGGACAATGAACTGACCGAGGCGTTCCACCAGCTCGAACAGGAGTGCAAGGCCGGCGTAATATACCTCGTCGACAGCAACGGCGCGCTCTACCAGGAGACGACCGAACTGCTCGTCAAGAAGGCGAAACATATAATAAAGAGCAAGGAGATAGGTATACACGCGCACAACAACCAGCAGCTTGCCTTCGGCAACACTATAGAGGCGATAATCCACGACGCGAATTATGTCGACGGCACGGTCTATGGGCTCGGCAGGGCCGCCGGCAACTGCCCGCTCGAGCTGATACTCGGGTTCCTGGAGAACCCCAAGTTCGATATACGCCCCATCCTCGACCTCATATCGAAGGAGTTCAT
>JAKLIT010000090.1 GCA_022709465.1 Candidatus Omnitrophota bacterium
TACGGGCAGGGGCACCGGTCTTGACGACGAGTCGTTCCTCAGGAAGGTGGATGTCATAAGGCGTTCTGTGGCATTGAACAGGCCGGACCCGGGCGACCCGATCGACGTACTCGCGAAGCTCGGCGGGTTCGAGATAGGCGGGATAGCGGGCATCATATTGTCCGCCGCCTCGAAAAGGGTCCCGGTCGTCGTCGACGGTTTCATATCGTCGTGCGGCGCGCTGATAGCCTGCGGGCTCTGCGGCAACGCGAAGGATTACCTTATAATGTCACACCAGTCGGTCGAGGCGGGGCACGCGGCGGTCCTGAGGCATATCGGCAAAAAGCCGCTGCTTAACCTCGATATGCGCCTCGGCGAGGGAACGGGCGCCGCGCTCGGCATATGTGTGGCAGAGGCGGCGATAAAACTCATGAACGATATGGCCACGTTCGGGGAAGCGGGGGTTTCGGAGAATATATGAAAGGGTTTTTGTCTGCGCTGCAATTCCTTACTATCGTGCCCGTCAAATTTAAGGGCGGAGTTTCAGGCGAGGAGATCCCGTCGTCGGCCGCGTGGTTCCCGGCCGTAGGGCTCGTAGTAGGTATACTTCTCGCGTTCGCGTATGACGCGCTGAGTCATGTTTTCCCCGCTCCGGTCGTATGCGCGTTCGTTCTCACTTTAAGCGAGGCCGTGACCGGCGGGCTGCATATTGACGGGTTCATAGATACCATGGACGGCATCGCGAGCGGCGCGGACAGGAAGAGGATGCTCGAGATAATGCATGAGGGCAGGCCCGGGGCGCTGGGGCTTGCTGCTGTTATCCTGCTTTTCCTGTCGAAGTACTCGCTGCTGCTTAGCCTCCCGAAAGGGACGGTTGAGATATCGCTGGTCGCGATGTCGGTGGTGAGCCGCGCCTCATTCGTCGCATCGGCAGTATTCTACCCTTACGCGAGGGAGAACTCGGGAGGCCTCGGGAAGATCTTCATCGGTAGGATAAAGCGGCCCGCGTCGATAATTGCGGCAACGACATTACTGGCCGCAGTCATAGTCATATTCAGGGCCGGAGCTTTCATATTGCTTCCCGTAGTGGCAGCGGTTTTCATCGTGTGCAACTCTTACTTTAAGAGGAAGCTCGGCGGTGTCACCGGAGATACCATCGGGGCGGTAGGCGAGGTGCTGGAGGTGATAGTGTTAGCGGTAACTGTTGCCCTGCCGGCGGGGGCCTTGGCATATGCCGAAGATGATATCCGTATCATATCCATAACTCCGGCGACTACGGAGATCGCATGCGCGCTTGGGCTTGAGAATGACCTGGTCGGAGTATCGACGTTTTGCGATTATCCGCCGTCCGTCAAGAAAAAGGAGAAGATAGGATCATTCAGCGACCCTAACATAGAGAAGATTATTATGCTGAAGCCGGATGTCATCCTTGCGACGGGGTTGGAACAGGCGCAGGCGGTCGAGAAGATGAAGAGGCTCGGCCTGAACGTCATTCCTGTGGAGCCGGGGGATTTCGAGGGGCTCTTCAGGTCGGTCACCGAGATAGGGAATGCCTGCGGAAAAAGTAAGGAAGCGTCGGAGCTGGTCCGCAATATGAGGCGCTCGCTCGATTCGTTAAAAGCCAAGGTAAGCGGTATAGATAAACCGCTGAGGCCGAAGGTATATTTCGAGATCTGGAATGACCCGGTCATGACAGCAGGAAAGGGGTCGTTCATAGATGAGATGATAACAATTGCCGGGGGGATAAATATCGCGGATGATACCGGCAGGCCGTTCTCGCAGTTCAGCGCCGAGCTGGTCGTCGAGAGGGACCCCGACGTGATAATACTCGGTTATATGGCGGGCGGCCCGTCGGCCGCGGGATTGGTAGGCAAGAGGCTTGGATGGAGCGGGATAAAAGCCGTGAAGGCGGGAAAGGTATACGACGATATCGATCCCGACACGCTCTTCAGGCCGGGCCCGCGACTTATAGACGGTGTCAAGGCGCTTAACGACAGGTTCTACAGGTGAAAGATATACGGGACATAATAGAAGGCAGGAAGAAGAAGGCCGCGAAGGCCTCTGCGACGCTTATTTTGCTGGTTGTTGCGGCGGCTTTTGTTTCGCTATATTCAGGCGCGGCGAGGATAGGGTTGTTCGAGCCGCTCAATATGATGAGCAGGCAGATATTGTATATGAGGTTGTTGAGGATAACGCTCGCGGTGTTGGTCGGCGGCGGGCTTTCTGTCTCAGGAGTCATATTGCAGGGCCTGCTGCGCAATCCGCTCTGCGAACCGTATGTCCTCGGCATATCGAGCGGCGCCTCCGTCGGGGCGGTCATATCCATCGTATTGGGGGCGGGAGGCGCGTTCATCGGCCTGTCGGTCCTGCCGTTGTGGGCCTTCATAGGCGCGGCGGCCACGTTCCTTATCGTATACAAGGCCGCGCAGGTAAGCGGTCGGGTCCCGATCCAGAACCTGCTGCTGACGGGCGTGATAGCGGGCGCGCTGCTGTCGTCGATAGTGATCTTCATCGTATCATTTTCCGAAAGGGAATCGTTGCACAACATAATATGGTGGCTTCTCGGTAACCTGCAGATATTCGACGGCGGCTTACTGGCATTTGTCGCCGTAATGGTCATAGCGGGCACGGCGGCCACCTGCATCTTCTCGGACGAACTTAACGCGTTCGCTCTCGGCGAAGAGGAGGCCGCGCATATCGGGGTAGATACCGAGAGGATGAAGATGGTCCTCTTCCTGACGGCGTCCATGATAACCGGCGCGTCGGTCGCGGCCGCAGGCATGATAGGGTTTGTCGGGCTCATAGTGCCGCATTTCATGAGGATGATAGTCGGGCCCGACCACAGGATACTCGTCCCGTCGTCTTTCCTTGCCGGGGGGTTATTCCTGCTCGTATGCGATACGGCGGGCAGGACGCTTATGCCGCCGGCGGAGATACCCGTAGGCGTGATAACTGCGGCCTTTGGCGCTCCGTTCTTCATATATATGTTAAGGAAGAAATCGAGGCTGTGATGAGCGCGCTTGAAGTGAAAAATATAGTCAGCGGTTATGCCGGCAAGACGGTGGTGAAGGACATCTCTTTCGATGCCGCCGAAGGCGAGTTCATCGGGATAATAGGCCCGAACGGCGCCGGCAAATCGACGCTTATGAGGACTATAAGCCGTGTCCTGCGCCCGGAATCCGGTTCGATATCTTTCGGCTCGCGGGACATATTCTCGATGCCGCAAAAGGATTTCGCGAAGTCCGTAGCGTTCGTATCGTCCGATCCCGCTATAGTTTTCCCGTTCACCGCGCTCGAGGTCGTGATGATGGGCAGGTTCCCGTACATAAAGATGTTCGGGTCGGAGTCGAAGGAGGATATAGAGGCCGTCGAACGCGCGGTCGCGGCGACGGATTGTGCCGGGGTGATATCCCGGCCGATAGACCGGCTGAGCGCCGGGGAAAGGCAGAGGGTGCTGATTGCAAAGGCACTGGCCCAGGAGCCGCGGCTAATGCTGCTCGACGAGCCGACCTCACACCTCGACATATCTCACCAGGTGCAGGTACTCGACATACTCAAAGGGCTCAGCGGGAGTAAGATCACGGTCATCGCGGTCTTGCACGACCTTAATCTCGCGGCCGAATATTGCAACAGGCTCGTGCTCATAGACAAGGGCGCCGTCAGGTCGTTGGGCACGCCAAAGGAGGTGCTGGATTATAAGATAATCGAAGAGGTGTACAGGACTGTTGTTGTCGTAAGGGAGAATCCCGTCAGCGGGAAACCTTACGTATTGCTTGCACCCGGATCGAAAAAGGGAAGCCGATAAAAGGCGCGGTACCTGCCGCTGTAGTCCCGACCTTTAGCAAAAGGAGAACCGAATGGCGGATTATCCCACTGTCCACTTAACGGGACGGGAAGGGAGCCAGGAGGGCGGGGCAGCCAGAAGACCTGCCGGTGTGCGAATATTCTCTTAAACTGCCTCAGGAGATACGAGGTAAAAGGACAAGGAGTTTAAGTCGATGTCATCAAAAATGATAATCTGTGCGTCGGTAATCTTTTTGAGCTGCTTCTGCTGCTGTTCCGCGGAAGAACCCCTCAGCATTGAACTGGAAAAGATCGTCGTGACCCCGTTGAATTCCGGCCAACCTTATTACGAGATATCGAGGAACATGGAAACGGTGGATTATTCTACGCCGAGGCTGCTTTCCCTGCAGACCATCGCGGACCCTCTCGATAAGCTTACCTCGGTATATACTACCGATTACGGCACCGTCGGCGCGACTAAGGATATACACATACGCGGCTCCTCGGCCGAACAGGTGCTTATAATGGTGGACTCGCGGCCTATTAATAACCCGAGGACGGGCATGACAGAGCTTTACCAGATATCCCCCGATACCATCGAAAGGGTAGAGGTCATCAAGGGCCCTGCCTCATCCGTATACGGCTCAAGCGCCATCGGGGGCGTGGTAAATGTCATAACGAAGAAGCCTTCGGAGAAACCGAGTACCACGATAGTCTCGAGTTTCGGGACCTTCCGGACTTTCCACGAGTCGCTTTCGACATCGGCGACCTTTAAGGGCCTGGGGTACAGGATAAATTACGCCTACGATTCCTCGTCGGGCGACAGGGACAATTCCGGTTACCTTTCGAACAACTGGGACGCCAAGCTGAATTATGAAGTGGCCGAAGGCAATAACATATATTTTAACGGCGGCTATTTCCAGAACAGGGCCGGGGCCCCGGGTTCCGTATTCTCACCGCAGGTCGACGATTGCCAGCGCAATTTCAATAATTTCCTCGACATGGGCTGGGACGCGGAGATCTTTGACGACGCGAACATGAGCATCAGGGGCTACCAGAATTCCGACAGGCTCGAGTTTACGGAAGGTTATGACCCGCTGATGAAGACTGCCTCGCGTACTAAAGTAAGGGGCATTGTCGCGAAATACGACCAGACGTTCTTCGACGTGTATAAGGTCATAGCGGGATTCGACGGCAAGGACAACAGGATGAACTCGTCGAACAGCGGCAAGCATAGGTATGTCGTGCGTTCGCCGTTCGTACAGAATGAGGTATCCCTTTGGGAGAGGGTGTTCGTGAACTTCGGCGCGAGATGGGACGATTACTCGAATTTCAAGAGCGAACCGACCCAGAGCGCGGGTTTGTCGCTGAAAGCGCACGATTACGTGAAACTGCGCGCGAATTACGCGAAGGGTTTCAGGGCGCCGACATTCAGCGAGCTCTATTGGCCGTTCGATGGCTGGACGGAAGGCAATCCGCGCCTCGTGCCGGAGAAATCATGGTCGTGGGAGGGCGGCATGGACATCGATTATCCGTGCGGCCTCGGTTTCAGCGCAACGTATTATACGAATAAGGTAAAGGACCTCATAAACTGGGCCGCCGGCAGCGACTGGGTATGGCGCCCGTCGAATGTCAGTTCCGCTAAGATAGACGGATGGGAGTTCTCGTCCGATATACCGCTACTGAAACACCTGAAGGCGGATGTGGGATACACATACATGAACGCGATGGACAGGGAACTCGACCGTTACCTGATATACAGGCCGAAGCACAAGGTGGACCTGGGGCTCACGTGCGAATACGAAAAGCTTTATGTAAGGCTCTCAGGCCAGTCGCTCGGAAGGCGTTATGTAGACACCTCGAACTCCGAGGTGCTGAAAGCGGATTTCATCGCGAACCTCGAAGCGCAATATAAAGTGAACAATTATTTGACTACTTTCCTTTCGATTGATAATATATTCAATAAGAACTACCAGAGGATACTGGGTTACCCGATGCCCGGTTTCGCGGTAAACGCC
>JAKLIT010000091.1 GCA_022709465.1 Candidatus Omnitrophota bacterium
TGCATCGCATACGTATAATCGTTCGTTCCGCTCGGGCATGTGAACACCGAGGCATCGTCTATATACGTAGGAGCGCCCGTCAACCTGCTTCTAAGGATGGCTATCGTAGCCGCCGGGTACTGTTCGCTGTTATCGGCGGTATACATCATGATCGCCGTGCCTATCTGCTTCAGGTTGTTGGCGCACGTCGTCTTCCTGGCCTGTTCCCTCGCCCTGCCGAGTGCCGGCATAAGTAAACCGGCTAGTATAATTATGATTGCCATAACGACCAACAGCTCGATAAGGGTGAAACCCCTCTTCCTGCTCATGTCCCCTCCTTTTTTTTTAGCGTATCCTTACGTTGGTTCCCTTGTACAAATATACGCCACCCGCCCCATGGTTAGGACATGTCACTATGACCCTCGTGGAAGGCCATGTGGGCATCGGTTGCGCGGCATACTGGTAATTTGCCCCTCCCGACGGGCATACAAAAACATCTGTATCGTCGATATAGGTCGGCGCTGAGGTCAAAGCTGCTTGTAACTGGCCTGCGGACGGATAGCGCCAATTGTTCGCCATGGTATACATCTCCAGCGCCATACCTATCTGCTTCAGGTTGTTGGCGCACGTCGTCTTCCTGGCCCTCTCCTTCGCGCTACTCAGGGACGGCATGATCAGCCCGGCAAGAATGATTATGATTGCCATGACGACCAACAGTTCTATCAAAGTGAAACCCATCTTAATCCTCATCTCTCATCCCCTGTTAAGTATATTATGTATTATTCCTAATTAAAGGATACTATCCGTTCTCCGCCTTGTCAAGGACAAATCTGGCCATTTCGTCTTTCGTTGAAAACACGTTTTCAGGCTTGCCCGCGTTTTTAAGGCATTTTATGCTTATCTTCCTGTCGCCAAAAGGGCCGGCTCCGCTTTTCATCCCTATAGCGAACATGAGATCGGCCTTTTTCGCTTCCATCTTCGCAAGCGCATTTTTTACGGTATGTTCCGTTTCAAGCGCAAATCCTATGACTTTTCGCTTGCCCTTGTTCTTTCCGGCCCAGGAGAGTATGTCGGGGTTTAGCCGCATCCTTATATTCAGCGTCTTTCCGCGTTTCTTTATCTTGGATACGCTGAATCGCTCGGGCCTGTAATCAGCGACGGCGGCGGTCATTATAAGGCAATCTGTTTTGAAAAAATGTTTTTTAACGGCTCTTTCCATATCGATAGCTGAGACCACGGGAATGAACTTAACGCCTGCCGGAGGGGCTATCGCTACCGGGCCGCTTACGAGCACCACTTCATGTCCCCGTTTGACGGCCTCTGCGGCTATCATGTATCCGAAATAGCCCGTCGAGGAATTTGATATATAACGGACAGGGTCGAGGAATTCTCTGGTGGGGCCTGCTGTTACGAGGATCCGCATCTTAACCCTTAAGGGATCTCTTCACTTCTGATAATATCGTGTTGTGGCCGGCTATATGGCCGACTCCCTCGTGCCCGCACGCGAGCGGGCCTTTTACCGGCCCTATCATCCTGATCCCGCGCTTCTTCAGTTTGATTATATTCTCCTGCACCGCGGGGTTAGCGTACATCTTCTCGTTCATGGCCGGCGCTATCAGGACTTTCGCCGACGACGCCATGACCACGCACGTAAGGAGGTCGTCGCATATGCCGTTCGCGAGCTTTCCTATGACGTTAGCGCACGCCGGCGCTATCAGGATGAGGCCGGCTTTGTCGGCAAGTGATGTATGGACAGGGTTCCATTCGGAAAGCGTTTCGAACATCTCGGAATATACCTTGTTGCGCGAAAGGGTCTGAAATGTCAGCGGAGAAACGAACTCCTTCGCCTCTTTAGTCATTATGACCGTGACCCCGAAGCCTTCCTTGCGCAAGGAGTTGACGATATCGCAGGCCCTGTAGGCTGCTATCGATCCTGTGACCCCGAGGATGACCTCTTTCTTCGCCATTTACTTCTTCTTTTCCTTCATGCTGATCTTGCCGGACTTTATCTCCTCGAGCGCGACTGTCGAGACTTTCTTGCTCTCGGTCTCGACGAGCTTAGGGCTTCCTTCGTTCAGTTCAAGGGCGCGTTTCGAAGCAAGTATGACAAGCTTGTATATCGAGTTCGTCTTATCGAGGAGTTCTTCTGCGGATACGGGGGTCTTGCCTTTCACTTATTCACCTCACTCTGAGCCTTTCGGCGATTATTATCGATTTTAGTTTTGCGACGGCTTCCGCGAAATCGTCGTTTACAACAGCATAGTCGTATTTCTTCAGGTTCGCAATATCTTTCTTCGCGCAGCTCAGCCTCTTCTTTATCTCCGATGACTTGTCCGTAGACCTTCCTACAAGCCTCTTCCTCAGGGCCCTGATCGACGGCGGAAGCAGGTATATAAGGGTGGACGTCCTGAACTTTTTCTTTATGAAGAACGCCCCCTTGACGTCCAGGCTCAATATGACGTCCATGCCCCTGTTGATACCGGCAAGTATCACATTTTTAGATGTGGCATAATATTTGCCGTACGGCTTTGACCATTCGAGGAAGTCCCCGCTCTTCTGCCTGCGGGCGAATTCTTTTTCAGAGACGAAATGGTAGTCCCTGCCGTCCTTCTCCCCTGCCCTCGGTTTCCTCGTCGTGAAAGAAGCGGGATGGGCAAGGCGCCTGTCTTTCTTCAACAGCGCCCTTACGAGCGAGGTCTTGCCGCACCCGGACGGGGCCGAGACTACGAATATGCGGCCCTTTGATCGTGCCATCGCTACTCCACGTTCTGTATCTGTTCGCGTATCTTTTCGACTTCGCCCTTTATCGATATCGCAAGCTGGGCGATCTTGTAATCGCTTGTCTTCTGCCCTACCGTATTTATCTCCCTGTGCAGCTCCTGGGAGATGAAATCGAGTTTCCTGCCGACCTCGTCCTGCCGGGTTATCGTCTCCCCGAAACTCTTAAGGTGCGCCTTCAGCCTCGTGAGCTCTTCGGAGATATCCGAGCTCTTGGCGAACAGCGCGACCTCGAGCTCTATCCTGCCCTTGTCGAGGTTTATCTTGCCGGAAGACAGCTCCTTTATCTTCCTTAACAGGTGGAGCCGGTATTCTTTCAGCGCCAGTTTAGAGCGCCGTTCGATCGCCGTCAGGCTCTTGAGTATCGCCTTCCTCCTGCCGGCTATATCCGATATAAGCCTCGCTCCTTCCTTCTCCCTCATGTCTATGAGGCCTTCGATCGCGCGGCCGAGGGCGGATCTTATGCACGGCCACATCTCCGCTTCCTTCCTGGGGCTTTCTTCGACATAGACCACTCCCGGAAAGGCGATTATCTGCGAGAAGTTTATTTCATCGGCAAGACGGAGGGACCGCCTGAGATCGATTAAAAGGTTTTTGTATTTCTTAGCGAGGGGTTTGTTTATTACCAGTTTCGGGTCGGACCTTGCGGGATTTTCGTAAGTGAGCGAGAGGTTTACTTTTCCGCGTTTTACTTTCTTTGCCACTTCCGCCCTTATCTTGTCCTCGAATATATTAAGGTTATCGGGCAGCCTGCTGGATATCTCAAAAAACCGGTGGTTAACCGTCCTTATCTCTACCTGGATCTTCCCGTGCGCCGCTGATGCGTCCGCGCGGCCGAATCCCGTCATGCTCCTTACCAATTTAGGCTCCGATATTTATCCCCAGACCCGCTTCGTGACGTTGGATAAGGTCGCGAATTTGGTGGGATACAAGTCTACTATTATCTCATCCGGCTCGAACCAGAGCTTGATCTCCCTCTCGGCCTCGGATTCGTTCGATGAGGCATGGATGACGTTCTCGTAAAGGCCTTTCGTCGTTATGCGGCCGTACGAACCGCGTATCGTGGTAGGGTCGGCCTCTTCCGGATTCGTCGACCCGGCAAGTTTCCTTACCTTGTCTATAGCGCCGTCCCCCCAGTATACCATCGCCATTACCTTGCGCCTCTCATGAAGCTCGCCCTGCAGGTATTTTATGAGCTCGTCGAAGAATGGCTTGTCCTTCATGTGCTTGTAATGCTCCGCGGCAAGCTCCTTGCTCACGCGGATGATCTTCGCAGCCACTATCTCAAGCTTTGATTCGGATAGGCGGGTCAAAATGTTGCCCGTAAGGGATTTCTTGAGCCCGTCCGGTTTTATTACAACTAGCGTCTTCTGGTCCATATGGGGTTTCCTTATTTATTTAAACCTAAATTCTATTATAACCCGGCTACTTTGTCAACAGTTCCTTCGCCCGGCCAGAGAAGTACTTAGCCTGCTCGTGCGCGCCCATCCTCGAACAGACCTCGGAAACGCGCATATATATCTCAGGAATGTCCGGCGCTATCTGGAGTGCCGCCTTATATTCATCAAGCGCCGCCACGAGGTCGCCCTTTCTCGCGTATATGCCTCCGAGGTTTACCCTTGAATCGAGAAGGTACGGATAGATCGCGATAGCCTTCTTGTAGGCCTCACCGGCTTCGGGGTCCATTTTGTCGGCGAGGTAGGCGTTGCCGAGGCTGTTCCAATACGCGGCATTGTCCGGGGCTATCTCGATGGCTTTCCCGAACATCGATATTGAATCCTTGTATTTGCCTTTCCTGTAATATATATCGCCGAGGTTCGCGTAGGTCATCGGCACGAGCGGATCGGCCGCGATCGCCCTCTTATATGTCTCGAACGCCTCATCCTCCCTGCCCTGATGGTAATACAGGGCCCCGAGGTTCAGCATGTGATAGACGGTATTCTTCCCGTTGGGCTCGATCCTCAACGATTCCCTGTATTCGCTTTCGGCTTTGTCAAAGAACCCGCGGTTGAAATACTCTATTCCGAGGTTCGTATGAAGCCTGGTGCTTTCCGGGGAATACGCCAGCGTATACTTATAGAACGATACGGGGTCTCCCCAGATATGGTTCTGTTTTATAGTCATGGCCGACAACATAAGGACGAGGACGAGGATAAATGCCTTGACGCATAACTTTATAGACCTGAATTGCGTAAGGCGGTCCAATAGCACCGAAACGGCGATGAAAAAACCTATGGACGGGAAATAGAGCCAGTGCTCCGCCACAAATGCGTTTATCGGTATTACATTAAGGAAAGGCAGCAGCCCTATGAAGAACCATGCCGTCCCGAAAAATAACATTTTCGGCCTGTTACGCCAGAAGGCGAGCGCCAGGGCCGACGATACGAGAAATAACGACGGGACGAGGAACCGCGGGTCCTTTACGGACGCAACGGCGTTATAAAGAAAGTCCATCCTCTCCATATGCAGGCCCGCCGGCACCACAAGTATCTTGATATATTCAACGATTACGGCGGGCACGGTTAGGATCCTGTAGGACAGCGGAATAGTGCCTATGTACGAGCCGGCATCGCCTATGCCGGCAAGGGCCAGGTGCCTTATATACAGGAAGAACACCATCACGCCAAAAAACGGTATATAAGGAACGGCCGCGGAGAGGCGCGGCTTGCCTTCCGTGAAACACGCCGAATACAGGGCAAAGAAAGCGGGCAAAATCAGCGCGGATTCTTTCGTGAAGACCGCCGCCGCAAAAAAGACCACGGATGCGACATTGAGGGATGCCCTCTTTATGCCTTCCTGTCCGGCGTACTTGATAAAACACAGTAGCGAGAGCAGGCTAAAGAACGCCGCGAGCGGGTCCCCGCGTCCGGATATGAATGTAACGGCCTCGG
>JAKLIT010000092.1 GCA_022709465.1 Candidatus Omnitrophota bacterium
TCTAGAGTCACTCCTTGTTGATTTGTTTTTTGCCGCTCTCTTCCAACGTCTTCACCAGGTCCGTCAATACGGAATTCACCGGCGTCGCGATGCCGAGGCCCGCGCCTTCGGCCGCTATCGCGCCGTTTATGTAATCTATCTCTGTCTTCTGCCCGTCGAGCACGTCCTGGAGCATCGAACATATGTTGTTGCCGCAGGCGGAGCAGACGGACTCGATCTTCTTCACGGGATCGGTGTACTGCAAATTTATCCGGCGCCTCTTCGCGACCTTCACCGCCTCCATGACCGCCTGTTTCATGATATTGCGCGTCCACTCGTACTGGAACAGGTCCCCGTTCTTAAGGCGCGTGATAGCCCCGAGGGCATTTATACCTGTATTTATTATGAGCTTCGACCAGATCACGTCCTTTATGCTGTCGGATATCTTCGTCTCAAAATTCGCTTTCTTCAGGACGGCGGCCACTTCCTCAAGCCGGCGGCGGGGTATGTACCATTTCTTCACGTCCTTGCGCGGCGCGGGGGTATACCACCTGCCTATTATCGTCTCGCCTTTGCCGGAGTGCCGGATGCGGCCGTCGGCAACGTATGTGGATCCGTGCATCGTGACGCCGCCTATGACCTTCTCCTGGCCTATGATCTCGGCTATCGCCTCCTCGTTCCCGAGGCCGTTCTGCAGCGTCAGCACGAGCGTATTGTCGCCTATTACCGCCTTCGCCTCTTTTATCGCGTCTTCGGTGTCGTATGACTTGACGCAGACGACGACGAGCTCCGAGATTCCTATATCTTTCGCGTCGCAGGTCGCCCGGACCTTCGCGCTGAATTCGCCGGTCCCCTCCACCTTTATGCCGTCCTTGTTTATCTTCCTCGCGCGCTCCTGGACCTTATCGAGAAGCCAGACATCCTCGCCTGACTTCACCAAGGAAGCGGCAACGAGACAACCAAGCGCGCCGGGGCCTATCACCGTGATCTTCATTTGGCTCTCCTGTTCGTCTTAAGCTTCCTGAGTTCTGACTTGTTCATTTCGAAGGAGTGTTCTTTCGACGGGAACATCCCGCCCTCGACATCTTCCCTGTACCTTTTGAACGCGTTCGCCAGCTGCGGCCACAGGTCGGCGTATTTCTTCACGAACCTCGGGGTGAACCTGTCGTACATGCCTATCATATCGTTCGTCACGAGGACCTGCCCGTCGCAATACGGGCCCGCTCCTATGCCTATCGTCGGTATCTCCAGTTTGGAGGTGATCAGTTCAGCGAGCTTGTCCGGCACGCATTCGAGCACGATAGCGAAACACCCGGCCTTCTCGAGCGCAACGGCCGAATCGATGAGACGGCGCGCGCTCTTCGCGTCCTTGCCCTGGACCTTGAACCCGCCGAGCTGTGTCGCCGTCTGCGGCGTGAGGCCGATATGCCCGAGGACCGGTATTCCGGACCTTACGAGCGACTTCACCGTGCCCGCCATCTCCGAACCGCCTTCTATCTTGACCGCCCCGCATCCGCCTTCCTTTATGAACCTGCCTGCGTTTCGTATCGTCTCTTTATCTCCGATGTTATAGGTCATGAAAGGCATATCGCCTATAAGAAGCGCGTATTTGATGCCGCGGCGCGCTGCCTTCGCGTGGTGGACCATCTCGTCCATTGTCACGGGTATCGTCGAGTCGTACCCGAGGACTGTCATCGCGAGGGAATCCCCGACGAGTATCATGTCCATGCCCGCCTCGTCTATGAGGCGGCCTGACGGGTAATCGTAGGCGGTAAGCATGGTTATCTTCCTGCCTTCGAGCTTCTTCTTCCGGATATCCGGTATTGTGACCTTCCTGCGCTCCATGAGCATCACGGCCTTTCCTTCATCAGTGATTTCACGATACTGACCGCCTCAATCGCGTCGCGCGCGTATGCCGACGCGCCTATCTCTTTCGCGAACGCCTCGGTCACGACCGCACCGCCTACTATCGTCTTGAAATTAAGGCCTTTCTTCTTCAGCTCCTTGACGACGCGCTCCATCTGTATCATCGTCGTCGTCATCAGCGCGCTGAGGCCTATGATATCCGCCTTCTTCCTGACCGCTTCTTTTATTATCACATCGGCCGTGACACTCCTGCCGAGGTCGTATATCTTATATCCGTGGTTCTCGAGGACGGATATCACAATGTTTTTTCCGATATCGTGTATATCGCCCTCCACGGTCGCTATGACTATGGTGCCTTTGTCCTCCTGCTCGCCCGGCTTGATCTCTTTCTTCAGGCGGCCGAACGCGCGCTGGACGGACTCCGCCGAGAGTATGACCTGCGGAAGGAAATATTCCCTCTTCCCGAACTTCTCGCCGACTATCTCGAGCGCGGGGATCAGGATCCCGCTGTTTATCTCGGCCGGGCCTATGCCCTGCGCGAGCGCCTCTTCGACGTAAGCGGGGATATTGTCCTTGTCCCCGTAGAGTACCGCTTCCCTCAGCCGCGCCCTGATATCTTTGGGCGCGCCCTTGCAGGACTCGGCTATGCCCTTCTTCGATGCCTCCGCCGCGGGGCTCAACGCGTCTTTCAGGAATTTCTTCACCCCGGCATCGGGTGCCCGCAGGCCCTTCTTTTGCTTGGCGACCCAGAACATGTTGTCGTCGCTCGGGTTGATTATCGCGAGGTCGAGCCCGGACGCCAGCGCCAATCCAAAGAAGTCCGCGTTGATCTTCCTCCTGTTCGGCAGGCCGAACGAGATGTTGCTGACACCGAGGGACGACGAGAAGCCCTTCTTCTTCAGCGCCTTAATCGCCTTAAGCGTCTCTTTTACCTGCTCCGGCTTTGCCGATATCGCGAGCGTAAGCGGGTCGACTATTATATCCTCTTTGCGTATGCCCAGCGCCACGGCTTTCCTTATGACGCCTTCCGCTATCTTTACGCGCGCGGCGCAGTCCTTGGGTATGCCGCGGCTGTCCAGCGCCAGCACGAGGACCGCGGCGCCGTATTTTTTAGCGAGCGGCAGGATAGAATCTATCTTTTCTTTTTCACCGTTTACCGAGTTGATAAGCGGCTTGCCCGCGGCCTCTTTAAGCGCGGCCTCGACCGCAAAAGGATTGGCGCTGTCTATCGATACGGGCGCCTCGCTGACCGCCTGCACCGCCTCAACGGCAGGCGCTATCGTATCCTGCTCGCGCGTCCCCGGCACGCCGACGTTAACGTCCAGGATGTCGGCGCCTTTCCTCGACTGCTCGATCGCTTCGCGCCTTATGATTATGTTCTTCCCCTGCTTTATCTCCTCCTGTAGGTCCTTCTTTCCCGTCGGGTTTATCCTCTCGCCTATTATAAGCGGCCTCGTCTTCGCGCCGAGTTCCACCACCTTCGTCCTCGATGATAACCTGAAGGAGGGCACGTATATCCTCTTCGCGGGCTTGCTCTTCTTCAGGGCTGACCTCACCTCTATGATATGCTCCGGCGTAGTGCCGCAGCATCCGCCTATTACATTTACGCCCAGCTTTGCGAACGTAACTGCATATCTCGCGAACGACTTCGGTGTCTCGGGGAAATACGTTTTGCCAGAGCGCAGTTCCGGCAGGCCCGCGTTCGGCTGGCAGGATATGAACCTGTCGGTCCTCGGGGATATCTCCTTTATGACATTTATAAGTTCTTTCGGGCCGGTCGAGCAGTTCGTGCCGATTATGTCCGCGCCGAGCGAATTCAGCAGGACCGCGAACGCCGCGGGGGTCGTGCCGTAGGTGCTGCGCTCTCCGCCCTCGAAAGTCATCTGCGCCTGAATGGGCAGGCCGCCGATCTCCTTAGCCGCTATCACCGCCGCCTTTATCTCCTTGATGTCGGCGAATGTCTCGAGGATGATGAGGTCGCACCCGCCTTCCTTGAGCTTCCTTATCTGATCCTCGAACGCCTTGAC
This sequence comes from Candidatus Omnitrophota bacterium, assembly GCA_022709465.1. Next base: position 3,873 of record JAKLIT010000092.1, read on the forward strand.
CGCCTCATCAAACGAGAGGTCGCCCAGCGGCGTTATCTGCCTGTCAAGGGGGCCTACCGAGCCCGCGACGTATATCTTCCTCGAAGCGTACGCCGAGGCGACCGAACGCGCGATACGCGCCGCCTCATAATTTATCCTGTCGGCGTCCTTCTCGAGGCCGTACGCGGCAAGCTTCAGTTTGCTGGCCCCGAAGGAGTTCGTCTCGATGACGTCCGCGCCGGCGTTTATGTAATCCCTGTGTATCTTTTTCACTACGCCGGGATTAGATATGTTCAATTCTTCCGGGCAAGCTCCCGCCTTCAGCGCCCCGGACTCCTGCAGGACCGTGCCGAATGCGCCGTCGTATATCAATATCTCATTTTTTAGCCGCGCGAGTATTCCCTTCATATACCTTCCTTACCGGTTTTGCGCCCGCCTTGACAAGCCCGATACAGGCGGTCACCGACTTCTCCGGCACCATTATATAGCTCTTCGTAGCCCGTATGCCTATCTTCGAGGCCTTCAACGCCTTCAATATCTTCCCCTGGTCGAAGACCGACCAGTCGCCGTACCCGGGGCTGAACCGCGTGACGGTCGAGAACCCCTCGGCGCGCGCGTTCTTCGTCACGACGCGGTCTATCCCGTCGGCGAGAGCCTCAGCAGCTTCCGAGCCGACGGCGTCGAGGACGGTCGCGAAGGCTATCTCACCCCTTTTCACATATTCGTTGACCTTATCGCCGAGGCCTTTTCCTATCGTGCAGGCGAACAGCGCGGCCTTCGCCGCTCCCTTCAGGTGTTTCGAGAGGGACGCGCTCTTTATTCTCAGCCCCGACGAGCCGAACCTGACGACGTTGCCCTTTATCGTGATATCGAATACCGCGAAGACGGCTCTCGTTTCGACTAACGAATACCCCTCGTCCATTATGCCGGTAATGAAGGAGAGTATCCTGCCGTCCGCCTTTGTCTTGTATTTCGCGTATTTGAGCCGTGACAGGACAAGGTCCGATGGTATCTTTATTGGGATGTTCTTCAGAAAGACGATCTTAGGCCTCCTAGAGACCGGCATAGGCCTTATAAGGCCTGATCCAGTATCTGCGGGATAAGTTTATTCCAGCCCAACGACATGATATGCACGCCCTGGACCAGCCCCTTCAGTTCCTTTATCGTGCGCGCGGCGATCTCGGCGGCCTTCTGCTGCCTGTCGGAGGCGCCTTCTATCTCCGCGATGAGATTGTCCGGCACGAATATCCCGGCCACGTTCTTGTTCATGAAACGCGCCATCTCGGGCGACTTGATGAGTATTATCCCCGCGATGATGCATGTATTGAATTGCTTCACCTTGTCTACGAATTTGGCGAATGCTTCGACATCATATACTCCCTGCGTCTGGAAGAACTCCGCGCCCGCGTTTATCTTCTTCTCGAATTTTATCAGCTCCGGCTCGATCGGGTCGGCTCCCGGGTTCACGACGGCTCCAATGCAGAACCTCGGCGCGCCCTTGAGCTCCTTGCCCGCCAGGTCCCTGCCCGCTTCAAGCATGCGCAACGCCCCGATAAGCTGCACGGAATCGAGGTCGAATACCGGCTTCGCCTCCGGATGGTCGCCGCGCACCGGGTGGTCGCCGGTGAGCACGAGGATGTTCTCGATACCTAGCGCCGCAGCGGAGAGCGCGTCCGACTGGAGAGCAATCCTGTTGCGGTCACGGCACGTGAGCTGGTAGACCGGCTCGATCCCTTCCCTCTGGAGGAG
>JAKLIT010000093.1 GCA_022709465.1 Candidatus Omnitrophota bacterium
CGCCCCGGCGCTCGGGGTAGCGGCGGCATACGGCGCCTACCTCGGCATCAGGGGCTCGCGCGCAAAGGATTACGCGGGATTCATTCGCGACCTCGATAAGGCGGTAGGGTTCGTCGGGTCCGCGAGGCCTACTGCCGTCAACCTTTTCTGGGGGCTCGAGAGGATGAAGGCCGCGGCCGTTCGGAACAGGAACAAGCCCGTCGCCTCGATAAAGAAAGCGCTGCTGGCCGAGGCGCACAAGATATACGAAGAGGACAGGGCGATATGCAGGAAGATGGCCGGCCACGGCGCGCGCCTGATAAAGAACGGCGATGTCGTATTGACGCACTGCAACGCGGGCGCCTTAGCGACAGCCGATTACGGCACCGCGCTTGGCGTGCTCTACCGCGCGAAAGAGGACGGGAAGAAGTTCAGGGTCTATGCCGACGAGACGCGGCCGCTGCTGCAGGGCGCGCGGCTGACTACGTGGGAACTTATGCACGAAGGCATAGACGTAACGCTCATATGCGATAACATGGCCGCGCACGTGATGTCTCTCGGGAAGGTCACGAAGGTCATCGTCGGCGCCGACAGGATAACCCGCAACGGCGACGCGGCGAACAAGATAGGTACATACGGCGTCGCGGTACTCGCGAAGTACCATAAGATACCTTTTTACGTCGTGGCACCGGTATCGACCATAGATTTCAATATGCCGCATGGAAGGTACATCCCGATAGAGCAGAGGCGCGGCGAGGAGATCACGACGATACAGGGTAGGGCGCTCGCCCCTAAGGGTGTAAAGACATATTGCCCGGCATTCGACGTGACACCGGCGTCGCTGATAACCGCGATAGTGACCGAGAAGGGGGTGTTCAAGCCCGATGATATTAAGAAAATTAGGTGAGACGGGGCTTATCGAACGCCTCGCGAGGAATTTTCCTTCCGCAGGCCGCGCGAACGATATCGTCAAGGGCATCGGCGACGATTGCGCGGTAATACGCGTATCGAAGAAGAAGTACCTGCTTGTCACAATAGATATGCTGCTCGAGGACGTCGATTTCAGGATAAAGGGCGCGGAGCCGTACCAGATAGGGTGGAAATCCCTCGCCTGCGGCCTTAGCGATATCGCCGCGATGGGCGGGAAGGCGAAATACGCGGTCGTGTCCCTCGGGCTTCCGAAGAAATTTCCGGTCGAGTTCGTCGACGAGCTCTACAGCGGCATAAAGACCCTAGCCAGGAAATTCCACGTCGATATAGTCGGCGGCGACACGAACTCTTCCGCGAAACTTATCGTGGACGTCGCGGTGCTCGGTTATGTCGAGCCGGAGAACCTTAAGCTCAGGAGCGGCGCGAAGCCGGGAGACATAATCTGCGTGACCGGCGCACTCGGCGGCTCGTATAAGAGCGGGCGGCACATGCTGTTCGTACCGCGGCTCAGGGAATCGCGCTGCCTTGTCACCGGGTTCAAGGTGAACTCGATGATAGACATCTCCGACGGGCTCTCGACGGACCTCGGCCATATCGCGAAAGCCAGCGGTGTAGGCGCGTGCATATACGAGGACCTCATTCCCGTATCGAAGGACGCGAAGGGCGTAAAGGCCGCGCTGAACGAGGGAGAGGATTTCGAACTGCTTTTTACCATGCCGCTCAAGGAAGCGCGCCGCCTCGCGAAGCACACGTTCGAGGCCGGCGGCGTGAAGATAACGCAGATAGGCGAGATACTCGATAAGAAGGTGGGTGTCAAGATAATAGGCAGGGACGGCAGGGCGACTGAACTGAAAGCGGAGGGATTCTCGCACTTCTGATGCTCATTACTACAAATAGCGAAAAAGAGACGATAATGGTAGGCGAGCAGATAGCCAGGCACCTCAAGCCCGGCGACATGGTCGCCCTGAGGGGCTCTTTAGGCGCGGGGAAGACCACGCTTGTAAAGGGCATAGCGAAGGGCCTCGGCGTGAAGAACTACCGTTACGTGAACAGCCCGTCGTTCACGATCGTGAAAGAGTATAAGGGCAAGGTGCCGCTATTCCATTTCGACGTGTACCGCCTGAACAACCTGAAGGACATAGAGGATATAGGATACGAGGACTATCTCGCGCGCGACGGCATCGTCGTGATCGAATGGTCGAACAAGATGACGCGCATTTTGCCGAAGAAACACATCGACGTATCGCTTAAGATATCGGGGCTGTCGAAGAGGACGTTGGATATCAGATGACAAAGATACTCGCGCTTGATACCTCATCCAAATACATATCGGCCGCGATAGCGGACGGCAACGGGAAGATCATCGCCTCCGCGCATAAAGAGGCCGACCAGATGCAGTGCGAGCGCCTCCTGCCCGAGATAGATAATCTACTGAAGAAGGCGAAATTACAGATAGGCGATATCGGTATCATCATCTTCTCGAAAGGCCCCGGCTCACTGACATCGCTGCGCATCGGCGCCGCCGCCGTCAAGGGCCTCGCGTTCACGCGCAAGATAAAGATCGTCGGAGTGCCTACGCTGGATGTGATAGCACAGGGACGGTTCTTGATATCTCAAGAACCGTCCCTAGTCGTCCCTATAGTGGATGCGCGCAGGGGGAATGTCTATTGCTCCGTCTACTCGCGCAAAGAGGGAAGATTATCCCGGAAGATGAAGTATTCGGTGATCCCGGTCGCCGAGTTGCTGAAGCAGATAAAAGGCGATACAATATTTACCGGTGACGGGCTCGCGGCTTACGGACAGTATATCAAGGATAACTTCAAATTTAAGGCGGAGTTCGCGCCGGAAAGGTACTGGTATCCCCGCGCCGAAGTTGTACTGGAGCTCGGGCTCGGGCTTATAAAGAAGAGAAAATTCGAAGATACGGACAAGTTCACCCCGTTGTATGTTTATCCGAAGGACGTACAGGTAAGATGAAGAGCGCTGCGCTCAGGCACGGCAAAAGCAGGCCGACATGGACAGAGATAGACCTCGACGCGATAGCCTATAATTACCGCACGATAAAATCGCGCTTGTCCAAAAAAACGAGCGTGCTTGCCGTCGTGAAGGCGAACGCCTACGGCTACGGCATGATAGAAGTTGCGCGCCGGCTCGAAAAAGAGAAGGCCGCGTATCTGGGGGTCGCCTGCGTCGACGAGGGGATAACCCTGCGCAAGGCGAGGATCAGGACGCCGATACTCGTGCTGAGCTCCGTCCTGCCCAAGGAGGCCGAGGCAGCGGTATATTATGACCTGACCCTTACGGTCTGCGACACGTCGCTTGCTGCGGCAATCGACAGGGCCGCGCGCAAGTTCAGGAAGAGGGCGCTCGTGCACGTAAAGGTCGATACCGGTATGGGCCGCCTCGGCGTCTGGCACGACGAGGCCGATAACCTCATCGAGGACCTTCTCGGGTTCGATAATATCGCCATCGAGGGGATATTCACGCATTTCGCGAGCGCCGACGAGGAAGACGTCCATTATACCGCTACGCAGATAGAGAATTTTAAGCGCCTTGCCACCGAGATGGAGATAAGGGGCCTCGAGATACAGTATGTCCACGCGGCGAATTCCGCGGGCGCGATGCTCTACAGGGATTCTCATTTCAACATGGTCCGTCCGGGGCTCATGCTCTACGGGCTTTACCCTAACAAGAAGATCTCGAAGTCCGTGAAACTCAAGCCCGCCCTCTCGCTGAAGACGTCGATAATATACCTTAAGAAGACCCCTCCGGGCAGGTTCATCAGCTACGGCAGGACGCACATGACGCTGAAGGAGACAATGGTCGCGACACTGCCTGTAGGTTATGCCGACGGGCTCAACCGCCACCTCTCGAACAGGGGCGAGATGATAGTCCGCGGCAAACGCGTCCCGATAATCGGCCGCATCTGCATGGACCACACGATGATAGACGTGACACACGTCGCAGGAGTAAAAGTGGGGGACGTTGTCACAATCATCGGCAAACAGGGGAAGCATCAGATCACCGTCGAGGAGACGGCAGACCTGCTCGACACCATTCCTTACGAAGTCGTCTGCTGGATATCCGCGCGCGTGCCAAGAATTTACGCGTAGAGCTTATCCAGCGGGCTCTTCGGCGTGTTCGAGATATCCCGTATGACGTGGGTATAGATCATCGTCGTCTCGACGTGCGTATGCCCGAGCAGCTGCTGGACTTCCCGGATATTCACCCCGTCCAATAATAAATGCGTGGCGAAGCTGTGCCTTAACGTATGGACAGTGGCGTGCTTGGTTATACCCGCCTTTTTGACGGCCCCAGCCATCGCGTTTTGTATTGCCTTTGGCGTCATGAAAAAACGCCTTATCTTGCCGTCCGTCTCGTCAGGAGAGAGCTTTGCCGACGGGAACGCGAACTGCCAGCCGAACTCTCTCGCGGCTTTCGGGTATTTCCTATCGAGTGAATCCGGCATCTTGACTGCGCCATAACCCGCGGCGAGGTCTTTTTCGTGCAATTTCTTCACCTCCTCGATATGCGCGCCCAGGCCTTTTTTAAGGTATTCCGGGAGTATCGTGCTCCTGTCTTTATCTCCTTTACCGCTCCTAATGAATATCAGTCCGGACCCGAAATCGATGTCTTTTACCCTCAGGCAGGTGAGCTCCGATATCCTCATGCCGGTCCCGTAAAGCAGTTGCAAGATCAATTTGTCCTTGCCGGAGACATGTTCGAATATTTTCAACACTTCTTCCTTTGTCAAGACTACCGGCAGCTTCGGGCCGCGTTTTGCGCGGACGGTCTCGCCGATGGAATCGAGCCCTATCCCGAGAATGTTCTTGTAAAGAAAAAGCAGCGCGTTGAAAGCCTGGTTTTGCGTGGAGGAGGAGACCTTCTTTCGCAGGGCCAGAAAACTCAAATAATCGCGCACATCCTCGCTTGAGAAACCGTCTTTCCTTATATCCTTCTTTTTTATGGAATCCAGGTATTCGAGGAAGCTCTTAGCCCAGGTAATGTAAGTGCGTTCGGTCCTGAACGAATAGTGCTTGACCATGATCGCGTTACTTAAAGCGCTCAGTATCGATGCCGCGCCCGACTTGGCGCTGATGACAGGTTCCGCGGACTCAGAGAAGACGGCGGCGGCGTTTTTATCATACTGCTCGAAGTAAAGCTTCAAAGCCGTTTCGGCCTGTTTCTTCTGCCAATCGGAGACCGCCGGCGAGCGAGATATCCATTCAAGGAATTTGCGCTTATTTTCGGCAAGATTACAGTCCGGGTTGTGCTTGGAAAAGGTTATGAACTTGCTTACCCACCTCGCGTAGAACGGGGCGTGTTTCTTATCGGCAAGGCCGCGCGATATAAGGAATTCCTGGAAACCAGGCAGGACATTTTCGAGCATTATTACCTCCAATATTCAAAAATCCCTGTTATACGAACTTCGTAATTTACGCTATTATAGGCCAATCACGAATTCTGTCAACAAAATTTGTGTTGAAAAGCCGGAATAGAGTGATATACTTTACTTTAAGGTAGTGGAATGTACCACAAAAAGCGAAGTTCGTATAATAAATGTTAACCAGGGAGAAA
>JAKLIT010000094.1 GCA_022709465.1 Candidatus Omnitrophota bacterium
GTGAATTTCTTGACTATAGGCGTAATCGTGCGCTCTTCTTCCTTGTCAGCCGAGATTCCCTTGACGGGGATCACCTGCTCGCCGTCCGGAAGCGCGAACCGCAGGCTGAACGTGCCGTCGCGGTTAAGCTTTATCGGCCTGTCCTGGACAGTCACCGTAGCGTCGGGTTCGGTTGCGCCGTAAACTATCAGCTCGGTATTGACCACCATCCAGAAACCGCGGCCTTTGTAGTTCGGCGGGCGCACGAAAGAGCTGAGCCCTCCCGACGAGAGCTCCTTCTGCAGGCGTTCCTTCATTATCTTCTTGATCTTCGCCTTGCCCGAAGCGCCGGCGAATCCTCCCCAAAGCCCGTAGAGCTTCAGGAACTCCTCTTCTATCGACATCCATTCCTCGTCAATGACGTCGGAGGCGCTGTCGCGCGGGGTCATGACTATGTTCGAGCGCGCAATAACTATGAACTTACCGCTCGGGGTTATCACGCCGAAGTCGACGCACCATGACCTGTCCGCCGCGCCGACGTTAATATACCAGCTCGAGGCACCGGGGTGCAGGTCTATGTCGAAATACCTGTTGGCGTTGAAACCGTTGAAATCCTTGCCGGTAACGTCATAGACGCGCAGGACCTTGCGCATCTCGTTCCACGATGCGCCCGCTTCGCGCTCGACCTGCATGCGCCTCTCGTCCGTGACTTCCCAGTAAGCGAATATCCAGTAGGGGTCGCGCGCCATGATGACGATGCGCGTATCGCCGTAACGCTCGGGTAATTCTTCGTGTTCCCACTGCCTCGGAGGAAGATAAGGGGTCGGACGGGGATAATATTTCGTCTCCTCGGTCTTGTTGCGCGGGGATTCTATCGCCTGCGCCGGCTTCTGCGTGGCGGCCTTCCTTATCCTGCCGGCGGCCTTTTTCAGGGCCTTCATCAGGGCCTTCTTCTGGTCCGCCGCTTTCTTGACGGGCCTTTTGGCCGGCTTCGCCTTCTTGACAACAGGAAGTTTCCTCGCCTTTTTTACGGCCTTACTGCTCTTCTTCATCTCTTCCTCCTTAAAAGAAGCAAACGCCGTCCGCCGGAGGGCAGACGACGTTTCTCATGCTATACCTGAAAAGAACGGATTATTTGATATATTCCGAATCCTTTTCGTGCTCTTTAAGAAATTCCGTCTCCGCCTTCGACATCTTAGGAAGTATTATTATCTCTACCCTTCTGTTCTTCTGCCTGCCTTCCTTAGTGTCGTTCGAGGCAACCGGGCGGTATTCGCCGTAACCTGTCGCCTGCAGCCTGTTGGGGGTGGTGCCCTTCTCTTCGAGGTAATGCAGGACGGACGTCGCCCTTGCGGTCGAGAGTTCCCAGTTCGATTTCCAGCCCGATTTCTTTATCGGCTCGTTGTCGGTGTGGCCCTCGATCGCGATGTTCCTGTCGGCGACCTGGCTGTTAATGACATTCGCGACCTTATCGAGCACGCCGTCCGCCGACGAGCGGATCTTCGCGAGGCCCGAATCGAAGAGCACTTCGGCCACGAACGTGACCACGAGGCCGCGCTCGTCCATTCCTACCGATACGCCCTTCTCGCCCTTCAATCTCCTCTCGAGTTCCGCCTTGGCCGCCTGGAGCTCGCTGTTCTCCTGCTCCCTGAGCAGCTGCAGGCGCTCTATCTCCGCCTTAAGGTCCTCGATCTTCTTTATGTCGTTAGGGCTCCTCTTATAAAAGCCGACCGCGCATCCCGATAACACGAAAGCCGTCATAACGACCAACGCCACTAAACCTAACCTGGATATCCTGAACATTAATTGCCCCCTTTCTCGGTAGTATTAAGCGAAAGGTATGTGCTGAGTTTCGACCACGTCTTCGGCCCGACTTTGCCGTCGGCCTTAAGCCCGTTAGCGGCCTGGAAATCTTTTATGGCTTTTTTGGATTTCTGCCCGAGTTTCCCGTCTATCGTCCCCGGGTCGTAACCGGCGTTCTTAAGCGCGGTCTGTATCTGCCTGTTCTTCGTCCCCTCGTCCGGCGCAAGCTGGACCGCTATCTCCTGCGGCTTCTTCTCTTTCATCTCTTCCGTAATAGGCGGGTTCGGCTCGAGCTGCTCCGGCTTGATCAACTCAACTTCCGGCTGTGTGGTCCCGAGGGAAGCGGGCTGCGTTTCGGAGACCGGCTTCGCAACCTTCCTGCCCATTGCCATAACTACGCTGGACAATAAAAAAATCGTTATTAACGCCACGATAACCACTACCGACCTTCTCGACATCTCCGCTCTCCTTTATTTTTTAGACGGGGCGAACTGTAAAAGGTCCCAGTTCGCTTTTCCGCCGTAGGCTACAAACGATATCCCCGTGATCTTAGCGCCGTTTAAACCGAGGTCGTTGGGGTATATCTCCCACTTCGACCACTTTCCCGGCTCGGGAAGCGTGCCGTCGTATATGACGGCCTCGTCATCATTGAAGACGAAGACCTCTTCTTCCCCTTCCCTGTAGACGCCTATTTCGCCTTCCCTGCCTTCCAGCTCGAAACTTACCCTTAACTGCATCCCCTCCGGGGGATCCCCCGCGTCGGGATACACGTATATCTCTATATTATGGTTCTCGGGCACATCGACAGGAGCCATCCTGTAGGAATGTTCCGCTACGCCTTCCGCCGCGGGCTCCGTATGCGACTTAGCCCCGCTGTATTTCAACGAATCATCCCAGTCCCACTTCCCCTGCGTGATCGCATTCTCGGGAAGCGCGTCGTCAAGCAGCACTATTGTATTGGCCGTACCCGTCTCGACCGGTTCAACTACCGTAGCCGGCTCGACGGCAATAGCCGTCTCTTCGGGGTTTTCCGCGTACGAGATCGAGACAATAACGAGGGCTAATACCGCGAAAAAGAAAGGCCGCCTCACAGGCGCAACTCCTTTGGTTTTTATCTTATCAAATAAGCCCGTATATGTCAATCAAGAGTATTTTAACGCAATACCCTCTATCGTGACCGCGATATCCTCGCATTTATCGGTGGCCGTCTCGAGGTAATCGTAGATGTCCCTCCACTTGATGACCTCCAGCGGGTCCGTCTTCCTGTCGAAAAGGCCCGCGACCGCCTCCCTGAGTATCCTGTCGCCCTCGTTCTCGAGGCGGTTTATCTCTATGCAGTGGCCGATGATCTGGGAGTGCTTGATCTCCTTGATCTTCGGCATGACATAATTGATCTCTTCGGCCTGCTTCAGAATGACCTCGGCTATCTCCTTCATCTCCGGGGTCGGCTTGGTCACTTTATACAGGACCATGCGCTCCGTGGCGGCCTCGATGAAGTCCATGACGTCATCGAGGGCCGCTGTGAGCTCATGTATGTCTTCCCTGTCCAGCGGGGTCACGAACGTCTTGTTCAACTTCTCCATGATATCATGGGTGATCTGGTCGCTGTCATGCTCAAGCCTTTCGAGCTTGGCCGCGTTTTCCGAAAGCGTATCGAAGTTGTTCGCTATTTCGACCAGCACCTTTGCGCCCCTGAGGAGGTTCTCCGCGCTCCTGACGAACATCTCGAAGAACTTCACCTCTTGGGGGATCAGTTTGAACATTGGTTCCTCCGCTGTTTTATTTGACCGCCTCGTCGCCGAGCATCATCTCTTTCGTCTCGCGGCGGGACCTGAACACTACCCAAAGTATGACAGCCATGCCGGCTATTCCCACGAATATGACGCCGGGATGCATTACCTCGTTCTTTATCATTATTCCGACGATAAGGAGTGCGACCATGTTCATGACCTTGATCAGCGGGTTAAGCGCCGGGCCCGCGGTATCCTTCAGCGGGTCGCCGACGGTGTCTCCGGTGACCGAGGCCTTGTGGGCTTCCGAACCTTTACCGCCATAAAGCCCGTCCTCTATCGTCTTCTTCGCGTTATCCCATGCTCCGCCCGCGTTCGACATGAACACGGCAAGCAGTTGGCCGGATAAAATCATTCCGGCCAGGAAACCGCCGAGCGCTTCCTTGTGCAGCAGGAGCCCGACTAGGATAGGCGTCAATATAGCGAGAAGGCCCGGGCCGACAAGCTCGCTCTGCGCGGCCGCGGTGCAGATGCCTACGACGCGCCCGTAATCCGGCGTCTTCTTGCCTTCCCATATCTCCTTATCCTTGAACTGGTTCCTTACCTCCCTGACGATCAGGAACGCGGCACGGGCGACTGCCCTTATCGTCATAGAGCTGAACAGGAACGGTATCGCGCCGCCTATCAGCAGGCCGATGAAGACGTTCGGCTCCGATATCGAGAGCGAGGCCGCTATCTGCTCGTATGTCTTTCCGGTGGCCTTCGCGATATCGGTGATGTATGCGTTGAAGAGCGATACGGCGGCGACAACGGCCGAACCGATCGCGATGCCCTTCGTGATCGCCTTCGTCGTGTTGCCGACGGCGTCGAGGTCGGCAAGTGTCTGGCGCGCGCCCTTATCGAGGTGCGCCATCTCGCCGATGCCGTTCGCGTTATCCGCGACGGGGCCGAAGACGTCCATCGATATGTTGTTTCCGGTCAGCGTGAGCATGCCGATACCGCACATGGCCACACCGTAGGCGATGAACGTCGGGTTCGTGCCCGCGTAGATCATTACCGAGGCGCCTATAGCCGCCGCGATTATGAGTATAGCCCATACGGTCGACTCGTACCCGACCGCGAGGCCCGTGATTATCGTAGTAGCGTGGCCTGTCTGCGTGGCCCTCGCTATCGATTTTACCGGCGCCGCTTCGGGTTTCGTGAAGTATTCGGTCACGCGGTTGATCGTTATCGCGAGGATGATGCCGACCAGCGTCGTCCATACCGGCCTCATATCGAGGCCCGCGACGCCGAAGCTTATCCAGTTAGGGAGCTGCTCCGAGCCGGGGAACCTAAGGTAATAAAACCCTATCACGCAGAAACCGATTATCGACACGGTTGCCGACGACCAGAAACCGACGTTGATCGCGTGCATCGCGTTGCGCACCTTATCGCTCGTACGGACAAGGTACGTGCCGAATATCGAGCTCAGGACGCCTATCGCGCGCACCAGAAGCGGGAATATGACGCCCTTATGGCCGAACGACGCCCATCCGAGGATCATGGCCGAGACGATCGTGACCTCGTATGATTCGAAGATGTCCGCGGCCATACCGGCGCAGTCGCCTACGTTGTCGCCGACATTATCGGCGATCGTGGCGGCGTTCCTGGGATCGTCCTCCGGTATGTTCTTCTCGATCTTGCCCACGAGGTCCGCGCCGACGTCGGCTGCCTTCGTGTAGATGCCGCCGCCTACCCTCATGAAGAGCGCGAGCAGCGTGCCTCCGAAACCGAAACCGAGCAGGACTTCATACGCCTGCTCGCCGTATATCATGAATATGACCGTGCCACCGAGCAATCCGAGACCGTCCGTAAGCATGCCCGTGATCGTGCCGGTGCGGTATGCTATCTTCAATGCCTGGCCG
>JAKLIT010000095.1 GCA_022709465.1 Candidatus Omnitrophota bacterium
TCAGTCGGGGAGTGCCAAGACAATTTTGTTATTTACTGCCCTGATTGTTATCTAAAAAATACCATACGCCGCGGATTTTGTCAATAGTTTTTTGGATTATTTTACCATCTGAGCTCATAACTGAGGATCGATAATGCCGCGACCGCCGCGGTCTCGGAACGCAGCACTTCGTTACCAAAAAAAACCGGTATTACGCCCGAACTGGCCGCGGCATCTACCTCTTCCCGCGTAAAATCACCTTCGGGCCCTATGAATACCGACGCGGATGCGGCCTTGCGCCCGCCTATCACATCCTTGAGCGCCTTATTGCCCTCGTAAAGGCACGGCATGAGCGAGATCTCGCAGCCCTTAACCTCTTTCAGCGAATCTTCCAGCCCGGTGACCGGCGCTATCTCGGGGAAAGTCGACCTCCCGCATTGTTTTGCGGCGACCACCGCTATCTTCTTCCATCGTTCGGTCTTGTTACCTTCGCCCGATATCTTTACGACCGTCCGCGAAGTAACGATGGGGATTATCCTGGCGACACCTAGCTCCGTCGCCTTCTCTATGATAAGGTCCATCCTGGACGATCTCGGTATCGCCTGCACCAGCGTCAGCCTGCACCTCTCTTTACCTGCCTCCGAGACCTTGCTGACAGCGGCCGATAGCTCGTCCTTTCCGACCTTATCCACTACTCCCGTATATTCCCTGCCCGTTCCGTCGAAGACCGTAATCAGGTCGCCCTCGCGGAGCCGCATTACGTCTTTTGCGTGATGGAGCTCTTCTCCCGTCACGGTTATCCTGCCTCCCGTTACAGAGCCCTCGGGGACAAAGAACCTGCTCATTCGGAGAATACCTGAGCGGTAAATATGTACAGTTCGGTCTTCTTGTCCTTCCAGGCGTCGGCCGGAAGGCCGGCCTTTCCTTCGCAAAGGTTCGAGAGAAACTCCTCCTTCGTCCAACCGGTCTCGTCCGCCACCTGAGGCAGGAAGACGCCGCTGCGATATCCGCTTTTCACTATGACCCCGTGAACGCCTATCTTGATCTCATCAGCGCTTTCGACCCGTTTCGGCTCCGAGAGGACCGATATCTCTATCTTGATCTCCTTGAGCTCGCCGGGGCCTACCGGCGCGAACCTCGGGTCCGCGAACGATGATTCCACGGCCATGTCCCTGACCGTAAGATAGAGCGGCTGCTGCCCGATTATGTTCCCGATACAACCCCTCAACTCGCCGGACTTACGTATTGTGACAAAGGCGCCTTCGTTCTTCTTCAGGCCCTCATCGTCCACCTTGAAATCCGGCACCTTACCGTCCTTTATGTATGACTCTATCGTCTTTCTCGCGATGCCCAATAGCTCCTTCTTTTGCGCGGAAGTAAGCATCTTTTCCTCCTCGGCTTTATAGATGACGATACTGCCGTAACCTACGACCCTGCTCTTGTCGCCGGCGGTGTCGCCTGAATTTGCGTATTTAAGCGCGCAGATATTTTCGGCGCCCAGCTCCCTGGCGGCCAGCATGGCCACTATTACCGGCGCCGGCCCGCACAGCTCGCATTCCCTTTCCCCGACCTTGACGGCAAACCTCCTCGGGTCATAGTTCATGATCTCGGACATCGTCGCCTGGTCTTTCACGACAGCATCCTCATATTTATGGTAGTGGGAAAGGTTCGTGCTTGCGACTATCAGCACCCTCTTTCCCGATTCCTTGATGACCCTTATAAGGCCCCTTGCCAGCCCCTTGCAGGTATTATAATCAGCCCTGCCTATGACCAGCGGCACGATCTTGAAATCTTTCAGCGACCTCTGCAGGAACGGTATCTGGACATCTACCGAATGCTCCTCATCGAAGGCCCCTGGTTTCGAGACCATCGTGACCTTCTCGGCCCTTAACAGTTTCTTCACGAAATCGCGGTCGATCGCGACCCTGCCGAGCGGCGTTTCATACAGGTCCTTTTCGAGGGCCGCAACGCCGTCGAACACAAGCGAGTGGCTTTGCCCTATTATCACCACCGTATCGTAACGGCGCCCGGAGATCGCCTTGTACCCGTAAGCCGCTACCGGCCCCGAATATATATACCCGGCATGCGGTGATATTATCGCTGCGATCTCGCCGTCTATTTTTTGCGGGACTGCTTCTTCGAGGTACCTGTCGACCTGCTGCGCGAGCACCACAGATTCGGCCGGATAGAACGACCCGGCGACTACGGCCTTATGGATATCTTCCGCGTAGCCGTCCGCTGCGGCGCATGCCAGCGCGATGCTACCTGCTAAAAACCAGCTTAGCGACCTGGACAAATGATTTGAACTCCCTTTTTACCCTTCGCCAGTTATTCAAGTGGCTAAGGTGGTTCATTATATAACCGAGCCTGAAATAGAACTTTTTATGCGCTATATTTACCAGCTGCTCGAGGTCCTCGCGTTTCAGCTCCTCCGTCTCGAGGCAAGGGGTCCTCTTTGAATAACCGATGCTATAGCGCGACCAGTCGTTTACCGTTTCGCCCCGCTTCCCGAGTTCCTCGAACACCTCCGTCCCGGGGAACGGGGTCAAAATGAAGAAGAACGAGATATTCGCGTTCAGCTTCACCGCGAAATCAATGGTCCTGTTGGCTGTCTCGCGAGTCTCCCCTGTATGCCCGAATATAAATGACGTAAGTATCATAATGCCGGATCTCTTGGCGGCCTTTACGGCTCGTTCCGCCTGTTCCAGCGTTATGCCTTTCTTTATTTTATCGAGTATGCCCTGGTCGCCGCTTTCTATGCCGAACGCGATAAGCCTGCACCCAGACTTATACATGAGCTTGAGGGTCTCCTCGTCCGCCGAAGAGACGCGGGCCTCGCATTGCCATTCCACCCCGAGCTTATCACCTATGATCATGTCGCATAATTCTGCGAGCTTCTTCCTGTTAATATTGAATGTGCTGTCTATGAATGTGATATTCCCTATGCCGTACTTATCCCTGACGTGCTTCATCTCCGCGAGTATGTCGGACGGCGACCTGAACCTAACCTTCCTGCCGTGCATCACTGTGGCAGCGCAGAAGTTGCACATACTAGGGCATCCCCTCGATCCGCACATGCTGACCCATTGCCTGCCGTTATCCGAATATGACCTCGTCTTGTACTTCGATACCGGCAAAAGATGATATGCCGGCCATGGAAGCGAATCCAGATCCTCAATGAATTCGCGCGGGGGGTTATATACCGTTTTCCCGTCACGCTTGAAGACCAAGCCCTTTACGTTCTCGTATCCCTTGCCTGCGCTTATACATCCGATCAGCTCGATCAGCGTCCGCTCTCCCTCGCCCCTGACAACGAAATCGACCTCATCCCTCGATATAGTGTCTTCGGGGATCGTCGTAGGATGAGGGCCTCCGAGGACCACGGGCACGTCCATCGCCTTCTTTACGGCTCTCGCCAGTTTGAACGCCTGTAATATGAGGACGGTTACAGATGTTATGCCCACAAGGCCCGGCTTGAATTCTGAGAGCTCTTCGACAACCGCATCGATGCTCTTATGTTCCGCGTTTGCGTCTATTATCCTGACGGTATGTCCGTTCTTCTCGAGGAAGGAAGCCAGGTATGCTATACCAAGCGGCGGCCAGACGCCCACGGAATCTTCCCATTTCCCGTAGAGCTCTTCCGCAGATGGATGGATTAAAGCGACTTTCAACGGGGGAATCCCCTTTTAAGATGGTGGAGCTGGGGGGGATCGAACCCCCGACCTCTTGAGTGCGATTCAAGCGCTCTCCCAGCTGAGCTACAGCCCCATTTATCGGTCAACCATATAAAACAGAGTACGAATTATACCAAAATTTCTTCGGTGTGTATAGCTCCTTTTACGGCCGCTCTATCACGAACTTGGTATACCTGTGGCTTCCTATGAGCTTCGTCGCCTCCGCCGCCGTAAGCATGCCCACCGCTTCGCCGTTAATAGACACTATCTTATCACCGGGCCTCAGCCCGGCTTCCTGGGCCGGGTAGACAGGTTTGCACGATTCGGGGTTCCTCGCGTAGAAACCGTTCACGACCAGCGCGTCATCGACCGAAAACCCGAAGTCCTTATAATCGTATTTCCTTTTCAGTATCTCCCTGTTCATTACGTTGAAGTTGAAGATGATCTTGTTCGAGGAAGGCTGTGCGGCCTGTTCAGCGTCGGCTAAGGTCTCTTCTGCGGGTATTTCCTGCGCGGATTCCTCCTCGAGTTTCTTCCTCTTCTTCTCCTGTTCTATGACCTCGAACTTCTTCTGCTTCGCGGAATCCAAGGACACCTTCGCGGGCTTATAGCCCGGATTTATGCTCAACGCCCTGGTGTACTCTGCCATAGCATCATCGTAGTTCTTCGTATCGTAATATTTATCCCCCATCATTACACAGGCCTCTTCGGGGGACAGATTCCTTACTTCCTTGACATCGGTTTTCCTTATCGACGTCTTGCCGAGGGGGAGCTTTACGTTGTAATACAGGTCGTCCTGGCTTTCTATGAGCCCCTGTATCTTCCTGCCGCTGTTAAGCTCCAGTACATCGCTATAGATGGCCCCCTTTGCGGCGGCTACCGTATCGGAGGCGGCAGGTTCGGCAACCGTCGTTCCCGTCTCCTGGGCTGAGTCAGTTTTCTTCACTCCGGACCACCAGTCGTTGACCTTCGACTTCCAGTTCCCGGCCGGCTTTTTGGCCTCCGGCTTATCGGACATCTCTTCATTCTTTTCAGGGGCCTTATCCTCGGCGGGCTTTTCCGCGGGCATCTTCGACAGCACCAAGTTCATCCTTGAAAGCATCCCTTCAGCGTTCACATAACCTACTATAGCGTTCGTCTTATTGCCGGCCGGGTCTAGGAATATTATCGTAGGATATCCCGATACGCCGTATTTCGATACGAGGTCGGGGTATTTGTCGCCGTTAACCTTTACGCATATGAATTTCTTGGACAGGCTCACGACCTCAGGGTCCGCATAAGTGTCCCTGTCAAGCTTCTTGCACCATCCGCACCAGTCGGTGTAAAAATCCGCCATTACGGGCTTGCTCTTCGACTTAGCTTCCTTAAGCGCGCTGTTGAGGTTGCCCGCCCATGTTATCGCCGCATACGCGGAGGATGCCGCCACCGAAACATAAAGCAGGGCCGCTGCCAACGCAAATATACGATATCTTTTCATTGCACGTCTCCCTTATATCCCTCTTTCTTCAGTTCGCCGCCGGGGCCTATCTCGACCGCTTCATCTATGCTTACCTTGAATACGACTATCCTGTTCGGGAACGCCGCCTCAAAGCTGTTATGCCTCTCACCTTTCTTTACCCCTTCGACTATACGTTTTGTCGAGAGGCTGATCTCCTTGTCAAGGAACTCCTTGGC
>JAKLIT010000096.1 GCA_022709465.1 Candidatus Omnitrophota bacterium
GAGCCGATGCACTGTCGAGGTATTCAAGGTGATGGAAATACTGGTCCGCGCTCCTCTCGGTGCCGTCCATGTATACCTTAAGGTCGTTCGGGTAACTGCCAGGCCAGCTCCCTGTATTCGCCGGGTCGCACGCTCCTCCACCCGCCGGCTCCTTCCACGTGATGACGTAATGGCGCCACTTGCCGGAATTCCATATCCCCATCGCCTCGGTGCCGACATAATTCCTGCAAAACTCTATCTTGTAATCCCCTGAGCCCTCGGGCGTGTTCGGAATATAAGACCAGTTGCCGCTCTGGTAATAACCGTAACCCTGGGCGCCTATCGAACATCCCTTCTGCACCCCGCCGAAATTTTGCGAATAAAATACGTAGGTCGAGAAAGGCCACGTCTTCGTGCCGGCGCCGGTTACCTCGTCCCTGCTCATGAGCCGGTAGACCTTGCGGTCCTTGCAGTTATCGTTATACATAAGCGTGTCGTTGCTGTTCCACATCGTCTTGAACCATACTTCCATCGTCCCCGCGTTATAAGTGATATTGTTCGAAGGCAGGTAATCCGGGCAGACGACATCGTAAGTATCCACAAGCATGCCGTCCGGCATCAGCTCGCCCCTTGAGCCATATGAGGCGACACTGTTTATGTTCGGCTTTGTGCCTAATGTTCCCGACCCGGCGTTGGGCGGGTTCTGCAGCAACCGGTTGCCGCCGGCTCCGCCTACTTCGTCCGCGTCAAGTGTGGTTATATAATTCGCCTTAAAATGAATGCCCGAATTCGGCGTTGTCCTCTCTATGCGCGAGAGCATTACCTGCCCGTCATAAGCCGCCGCGGAAACACCTACGCCTGCCGGTTCCGGATAAGTCCTTGTGTTGGTCTTTGTATTGCCCGCCCCGTCAAAATCGGACTGGGACGTCGCCCTGACCGTCCCGAAGAGCCGTACGGTCGTCGCGACGCCGCGCTGGGCCAGCGGGACCCCTCCAGCCGTCCTATAAACGCCGGTAGACCTTATCTCATAGTAACCGCCCGAATTAAAACTGAACTCCGTCGTGCTCTTGGTAAGGCCCTTGTCCGATGCTTCCACCGTACCGTTCTTGTTTATATCTATTACGTATTTACCGACATAACCGAGCCTGGACGCCCAGGTGTCGTTGCGGGCCCACGAGAAACCGGTATTTGGGTTCGCGTTAGCCATGACGACTTCCTGGTCGGACGATGTCGTCCCGTTATTGAAGAACGACTTGACCGAAGAATAAAAAGATTCCCAGCTCAGGTACGGCCTGTGCGTAACTATATACTGCGCGAGGTTCTGCGCTTCCGTGTCGCTGATAGTCAAGTTGCCCGTTGTGGACCCCGGTGAGCCGTTACCGTCGCAATAAGGGCAATCGAGATGGTTGCCGAGGACATCAAAGAAATACCCGTCCCCGCCGCACTTCGGGCAGGAGTGGACCGCTTCTATGCCCATGAGCACCGCCCTGAGAACCTCCTCAGGGGCGGTATTTACATTGATCGGAGAGCGGGGTTGAAGCGCGTAAGGAGCGGTGAGGTCCTGCGGATTCACGACTTTAGGGTCAATATAACCGAATACCGTGATAAAATTCTCTATCTTAGTAAATTTGGAGTTCGATATGCCCGCCTTCGATTTTACCTCTTCAACGCAGACATACGGGCGCCTCGAGACGATCGTATCGCATTCCGCGGTTGTAAGCCCCGCCGAGGTGACCGTGCTGAGGTTCTGCAGTATCAACGACAGCCGCGCGTCGCAGTTGCCGCCGTTAAGGTTTATGCGGCCGGCGCAATCGATGACCGTGACGTTGTAACTGCCGCGGCCGTTCAATAAGGTATTATCGGAGAGGCCGCTCGCGAATATCGTCTCCGCCAGCGTGTCGACAGAATCATTGCGCGCGCCCTGGTTGCCGTATTTCAGCTCGGCAATAGCCCGCGCGACACCCGCATCGGCGAGATACCTCGCCTTTATCTTCGCGGTCGCGTTGACGGTCCCTTTCTGCTCCATTATGACCGACAGGACCATCGTCGAGCCGATCAACGAGAGCATCGCCAGGACACCGAGCGCAAATACTATCGCAACACCTTTCTTTGTCATTCCTCTACACCTTAGGCGAGTTAGCCAATTCTGCCTTCATCTTCTCCATGATCTTTACCAGTTCGTTCTCCAGGACATAACAGCGCCTTTCGAGCTCCTCTTTCCTTGCCGGGACACGGTTCTTCAATGTATCGGTCATTATAACATATATCTCCGAAAGGTACTTGACAGCCAACGGCAGGCCCTTCTCGGCCTCCGGATACAACAAAAGAGGCTTTTCCCTGCCCGAGCCGTCCTTGAAGCTGTTGCTTACCTTCTTCAGGTGGAAGCGCCACCTGTCCGACCATTCGTCCCAGGTGGCCGGGTCGAAATGCGTCTGTGACAGCGCGTAGACGTCCTTCAGCTCCCAATATAACTCATCAAGGGTCGTCACCGCCGAGTTTACTTCCTGCCGCGCGGTATTCTCGGCCTTTAAGGCGTCCGGGCCCTTGCCAATCGTCGCCTCGCAGGAACTTCTCGCGGCGGGTATCTTCTGGTTACCGGCGGCCTTCTTGAACTCCTGCCTCTGCAGGTCAGGGAAGAACTCCGCCTCGACCGTATAAGCCCCCGGCGCCAGCTCCTTTCCGAAAGGCCCGAACGAGAAACTGAACGAACCGTCGGCGACAACACATTCGCCGAAGACTATTACGGTATCTATGCGCTTCAGGTATACCTTGAGTACCGCGCCGTCAGGCAAGCTCGTCTTGCCGTCCGCGTGCACTATAACCTGCTTGCCGTACTGCTCGTTGTATGCCCAGATCTCTATCCCGTAGGGGGATTTCTCATGGCTTGCGGCAACCGCCCTGAAAAGCGATACCGCCTGTACACTCTTGAGCGGACTTCCGGGCGCCGGCATTACCTGCACGCTGTACTCCCCGTCAAGCTCCTTTTCCAAAGGGCCGAGTTTGGCGCTGAATTTTCCCGATTCCGTCTTTATCTCCTTGTAAGCCGTGAGTTCCGAACCTTTCCTTATAAAGATCGAAAGCATCGTGCCTTCCGGAAGGTCCGTCTCGCCCTCAACTTCCACCATGGGCCTGCCTTCCGGCGCGTTATACTCGGCCTTCAGTATCGTTATCTTCGGCGAGGGCAATACCTCCGCCCGGGCAAGGCACAAAAAACAAAAAAAGCCGGTAAGAACTGCTATAGTCCCGACGGCTTTATACGAAGTCATCTTGCCCACAGAATGTCCCCCCTCACCCGACAATCCGATGCGCTTCTAGCTATACAAATATATCACATTATCTCGTATGGTTCAAGCCCGCGGCGACGACGGATACGTCCTGCGCCGTCTCGGACAACGCCCTGTCAAAGGACTGCCTCAGCACCTGCGCGTTCTGCACCGGAAGTGCCTGCGCGGAGGGCCCTGTGCCCTTTGAATTAAGTTCTATCGTGTAAGCGCGAAGCAGGAGCGGCAGCTGGTGGAAGCAGAACTGCAGCCTCCTCTGCGAGACCGGACGGACGGACGCCACGTACTTCCTGGAGTCATCGTTGAATCTCAAGCCAGCCGCATTTGTCCTCTCAAGCCATCCCTGCGACCACTCCTTCCATTTCCGCTCGTCATAAGAGGCCTTAGCGTTACTATACGCCTTGTTCAGCTCTTCGTAGAGGCCGGCCACTTCCTGCGCCTTATCCTGCAGGTACTGCGCGTCCCTCGTCTCATCGACCTTTATCCGCTCTCCGCTCCCGATGGCCAGCGCGAAGGGTTCCGAATAGGCCTTCGAACCGTCGATGGTTGCCTCAGCGCGCACCGAATACTTGCCCGCCATGATCTCTTTCTCGAAAGGCCCGAACGCTATATAGAACTCCCCCCTCTTCACGCGGGATTCCTTAACCATCACGACGCTCTCGCCCTGCATGAAATAGACCCTCAACGGGGTGTTATTCGGGTAGGAGCTCGTACCGCTCACGAAAATCTTTCCTTTTGTATACTCCGCCTTCAGTTTTATATCCGCCGCTGCCGGTTTCCGTGTCGCAGCTTCCTCGGGGATCACCTCGATGTCGGGAAGGTCGACTGTCGAATAACCTTCGGCCGGCTCTTTAATCTCGAACGACTTTATGTCTTTCTTCCCGAGCTTCATCTTGCCCGACCCGAGCTTTATCTCGATATAGTCGTCGGTCTGTTCAAGTATCCTGCCTTCCAGCGTCCTGCCGTTCTGGAGGACAATCGAGTCGGCACGTGTCGAGGACACCGCGCAAAAGACCATGCATGCGGCCAAAAATATCCCGATCATCTTCATCATAGCCCTTCCCTCCAATATTCTATTCTTATCGCCGGCAAATAAGTTATCGTTACGTCCGCAAGGACGGGAGTCCTTGAGCTTGCCGCATACTGGTCCCTGCTTATATTTGTAGTGGATAGCACCGCCTTATACTGTGCCCACGGGTCTGTCCCCGGTATTGCCGCGCCGTTCGCGAGCGCGGTCCCCCAGGAGACATCCGCGGCCGGGAATGCCGTTGACGTCTTCCTTACGTACATCGTAACAGCCGTATTCGCCATCGGCTGTGCCTGCGGAGACCACGTGATCGTCCCCCATTTCACGAAAGACCCCGCATAAAAAGGGGTCGACGCTATGTATCCGCTTTCGGGGATCCCGCGGAAATTATCCCAGTGCGTCTGCAACTTTGTGACGGCGCCCGCTTTATCGAAATTATACGGCCCGATCGTGCATTGTCCCCTGTCGAAATCCGCCCAATCCCATCCGAGATACTGGTTGTTAGCTATATACTTGAAGATCGTCGTATTTGCCGCGGGATAGGTCGGGGACCAGGTCGAAAGCGCTCCAAGTCCTCCGTTTATCCAGCCCCTGTACGACGCGCTCGAGGTGGTATTCGAACCTATCATCCCCAGCGTTTTTTCCGTGAGATAATTGAACTGCGTATAGAACATCTTCGCGTACATCCTTATTTCATTGACATCGCCGAACGGATAAAGAGGTTTCGGCTCGGCGCTTACCGGGGTAGTGCCGTGGCCGTCCGTTGCCAAGGTCTTAAACCCGCTTACCGTGAAGGTCTGCCCCGCGTATCCCGTGGGCCATGTATCATCCTGCGTGCCTTTCGCGAATACCCAGCACCCGCAGAACGGCGCCTCCGGCTGCCAGTAAGTATAGGTCCCGGGCGCCGGGATGCTTTCGAGGGTCCAGCTGTCCGGCCGCGTCGGGTTGTATATGTATGTCGGGTTCCCGCTCGAATCAT
>JAKLIT010000097.1 GCA_022709465.1 Candidatus Omnitrophota bacterium
GCGGCGGAGGCATATCCTGCGACAGCAGGAAGGACAAGGGGACGACGATAAAGCTTAGGCTGCCTTTCGCGGCCTGAAAAGGGAGGGAGAGATGGCAAAAATACTGATAGTCGACGATGACGTGGAGTTCGGTATAGCGCTTTCCAAGACGCTCAAAGGCGAGGGGCATGAAACGGCCACCGCGCTGAACACGGCCGAGGGTATGGAGCGCCTGCGCAAGGACAAGTATGACGTAGTATTCGCGGACCTCTCGATGCCGGGGGAGAACGGTCTCGTTTTGCTCGAGAAGTCCAAGAAGGAGTTCCCCGGGATACCGGTAGTCATGATAACCGCCTTCGGGGACTGGGATACATACGCGAAAGCCCTCGAAAAAAGCGTCTCAAAATTCATAAACAAACCGGTCAAGAAAGAAGAGATAATGCAGATACTTAAGGACGTTTTGGGTTGACAAAAAACCGCCATTAGAATAAAATATCCCTATCCCACCTTTTCGTTATTGTCGAGAAGGCTTCGTTAACCCAAAAATTAAAACTTTTAGGAAGGTCAACATGAGCGAAAGCGGTCTGAAGTGCCTTTTTAACCCCTCATCCGTCGCCGTGATCGGCGCGTCCCCGAAGAAAGGAAAGATAGGCCACGACGTACTTTTTAACCTCAAGGAATACGGGTATAAAGGCAAGATCTATCCGATAAACCCCAAAGATGCCGAGGTCATGGGCGAGAAGTGCTATCCGTCGGTCCTCGATGTAAAAGAAGATATAGACCTCGCCGTATTCGCCATTCCGGCGGCGGCCGTCATCGAGGTCATGAAAGAATGCGGCAAGAAGGGGATCGGCGCCGCGATAGTCATAACCGCGGGTTTCAAGGAGACCGGGCCGGAGGGTAAGAAGCTCGAGCTAGAACTGGCCGCTGTCGCGAAAGAGCATAACATCAGGGTTCTTGGCCCCAACTGCCTCGGATTTATCAGCTCCACGGCACATCTTAACGCTTCATTCGCCGCTGTTTCCCCGCTTCCCGGTGATATCGCTTTCTTCTCCCAGTCCGGCGCGCTTTGCAGCGCGATACTTGATTGGGCCGTGAAAGAAAAGATCGGGTTCTCGAAGTTCATAAGCATAGGGAACAAAGCGGATATTTCCGAGACGGACCTTCTGAAGTCGCTCGGAGACGATCCCGATACGAAAGTAGTACTCGGTTATATAGAGGACGTAAAAGACGGCAAGGAATTCATGCGTGTGGCAAGGGAGGTCACGGCAAAGAAACCCGTCATTATATGTAAGTCGGGCGGTTCCAAGGCCGGCGCGAAAGCCGCCTCGAGCCATACCGGAAGCCTTGCCGGCTCCGACGCCGCGTTCGACGCCGCGTTCGCGCAGACGGGCATAATACGCGCAGAGACGATCGAGGACCTTTTCGATTACGCCGTGGCTTTCTCATACCAGAAGTTGCCACAAGGGCCGAACCTCGCGATAATAACGAACGCCGGAGGGCCCGGCATCATCGCGGTTGACGCCGTAGAACGCTCAAAGTACGCGAAGGTCGCGTCCTTAAGCAAGGAGACCACCGATTACCTAAGGGGCGCGCTGCCGAAGACAGCGGCGCTTAATAATCCCGTGGACGTGATAGGAGATGCCGACGACCAGAGGTATAAGATCGCGGTGGGCGCGCTGCTCAAGGACCCCGGAGTGGACGGCCTGATAGTAATATTGACCCCGCAGAGCAGCAGTAGGATAAAAGAGACCGCCGACGTGCTCGTCTCGCATAGGGACGGCAAGCCGATATTCTCAAGCTTCATAGGCGGAAAGCTCGTCGACAAGGGCGTAACAATACTGCAGGACAACAAGATACCGAACTACCGTTTTCCCGAGAGGGCCATATCGTCCTTCGATATAATGGTCAAGCACAAGAACATGACGGACCTGCCGAAGGAGTCCGTAAAGGCCTTCCAGGTTGATAAGGATAAAGTAAAGAAGATAATCGACGAGGCGATAAAAGCGGGCCAGAAAGAGATACCGGAGTATATGGCAAGGGACATAATCGAGAGCTACGGTTTCAGGATACCTAAGAGCACCCTCGCGAAAGACGCGGCCGTGGCCGTGGCCGCAGCCGATAAGACGGGCTATCCCGTCGTCATGAAGATCGCGTCGCCGGACATCCTGCATAAGTCGGATGTCGGGGGCGTAAAAGTCGGGCTCAAGGACGCTTCGCAAGTCGAAGCGGCTTTCAACGAGATGGTGAAGAAGGCGAAGGCCGCCGTCCCGAACGCGAACATCCTCGGCGTCCTTATACAGGAGATGGCGGTTGGCGGCAAAGAGGTCATCCTCGGCATGACGAGGGACCCGCAGTTCGGCCCGATGCTGATGTTCGGCCTCGGAGGCATATACGTCGAGGTGCTCAAGGATGTCGCTTTCAGGATAGCGCCGATAACACCGCGCGAGGCCGGGGAGATGATAGATTCGATAAAGTCTGTCGCGCTGCTTAAGGGCGCGCGCGGGGAGAAACCCGCCGACATAGATTCGATAAAGGAAGGGCTGCTAAGGTTGTCCCAGATGGTGACGGACTTCCCGATGATCAAGGAACTTGATATAAATCCTCTCAAAGTATTCGCCGCGGGCGACAAGGGCGGCTCGATAGCGATAGACGCGAGAATAAGCATAGACCTGGATAAAAAATAATAAATGGACTCCGGCGAAAACAGGAAGACCCCTCTCTATGAGGCCCATAAGGGCCTCGGCGCGAAGATCGTCTCTTTCCACGGCTGGCTCCTGCCGATACAGTATACGAGCATAATAGAAGAGCATAATGCCACGCGCACCAAGGCAGGGCTCTTCGATATATCCCATCTTGGAAAGCTCGAGGTATCGGGCAAAGCCGCGAAACCATTCCTGCAGAAGATATTCACGAACAACATAGATAAGGCCGTCCCCGGGAGGATCGTCTATTCCCCGTTCTGCAACGACCGCGGCGGGATACTCGACGACGTTTTCATTTACGGAGCCGGCGGCGACAGGTATATACTGATAGTCAACGCCTCTACCTTCGAGAAGGACCTCGCGTGGTTTAATTCGCGCAACGGCGCGGGTGCCTCGATAAAGGATATAAACGACTCCCTCGGCGGCATTGCTTTGCAGGGCCCCGAATCGGAGAAGATCCTGGCGGGCCTTTGCGCTACGCGCCTCACGGATCTAAAGCACCGCGGTTTTACCGAAACGAAAGTATGCGGGCATTACGCGCTGCTCTCGAGGACAGGATATACCGGCGAAGACGGGTTCGAGATGTTCGTGCCTTCGGGCAAGTCCGTAGAGATCTGGGACGCGATCTTGTCCGCGGGCAGGCCCTACGGCCTTATTCCCGCGGGCCTCGGGTCGAGGGACACGCTGCGCCTCGAGGCGGGGTGCCCGTTATACGGCACCGACACCGACGAGACGAAGACGCCTCTCGAGACGGGCCTCATGTGGGCCGTGGATATGGAAAAGGATTTTATAGGGAAGCCCGCGATAGCGGAGCGCTCCGCGGCCGGGGCAAAAGAACGCCTCGCGGCGTTCGAGATGCTCGACAGGGCGATACCGCGGACCGGTTATGCGGTCGAGAAGGGCGGCTCGGCAATAGGGACGGTAACGAGCGGTTCTTACTCGCCGACGCTGAAGAAGAACATTGGTTTCGCGTATATCACGCCCGGCAACATGGCGATAGGCACCGAGGTGGATATAGTCGCGCACTCGGAGAGGAAAAAAGCCGTTGTGGTAAAGGCACCATTTTACAGGAGAGCAAGATAATGGCTGACGTTGAAAAACTGCTTTTTACGAAGACGCACGAATGGCTCAGGATAGAGGGCAACACCGGATATGTCGGTATATCGGACCACGCGCAGAAAGAGATAACCGATGTCGTATTCGTCGAGCTCCCGAAGATAGGCAAGGAAGTCGTGAAAGAGGGTGAGGCCGCCGTAGTCGAGTCGGTGAAGGCGGCGTTCTCGATATACGCGCCCGTATCCGGGAAGGTCGTTAAGGCGAACAGCGCGGTGGAGAAAGACCCGTCGATCGTGAACAAGTCGCCGTACGATGACGGATGGTTCTTCGCGATAGAGATGAAAGACATTAAAGAGGCAGGCGCACTCATGTCTCTAAAGGACTACGAGGAATTCATAAAGAGCGGAGCGCATTGATTTGAAATATTCGCCGAATACCGATAAGGACAGGAAAGAGATGCTCGCCGCGATCGGCGTATCTTCCGCCGAAGAGCTCTTCGGGGCGATACCCGAAGGGCTGCGCGCAAAAAAACTCGACCTGCCCGAAGGCATATCCGAGCTCGAGTTGAAGAAGGCCATACACGATAAGGCCGACAGGAACTATTCTACGAACAAACTGATATCCTTCCTCGGCGGCGGCGCGTATGAGCACCATATACCCCAGGTCATCGAGAGCATCATATCGCGGGGCGAGTTCCTCACGGCCTATACCCCATACCAGGCGGAAGCGAGCCAGGGTACGCTTCAGGCGATCTACGAGTACCAGAGCCTGATATGCGAGTTGACCGGAATGGATGTCGCGAACGCCTCGATGTACGACGGCGCGTCGGCGCTTGCGGAAGCCGTCCTGCTGGCAGTCAGGGAGACGGGAAGGTCCCGCGTTATCTTTTCCGAGTCGCTCCATCCGGAGTACAGGCAGGTCGTAAGGACCTACCTCGAGGGCTATAAGATAGAATTTATCGAGATACCGCATAAGGCGGGCATCTATGATGAAACCCTGCTCAAGAAGGAGGCGGACGGCAATACGGCATGCGTCATCGTCCAGAACCCTAACTTCTTCGGTTTCATAGAAAAGGCCGACGCGATAGAAGCGGTCTGCCACGCGAACGGCGCGCTGCTTATCGCGTGCGTCAACCCGCTCTCGCTCGGGGTACTGAAGTCCCCCGGCGAGTATAACGCGGATATAGCTGTCGGGGAAGGGCAGCCCCTCGGGATACCGATGTGTTACGGGGGACCGTACCTCGGATTCTTCGCCGTCAAGGAGAAACATATGCGCAGGATGCCGGGGAGGGTCGCCGGCATGACGAAAGACGCCGACGGCAGGCGCGGTTTCGTGCTGACGATGCAAGCGCGTGAACAGCATATACGCCGCGAGAAGGCGACGTCGAATATATGCTCGAACGAAGGGCTCATGGCGCTTGCGGCGTGCGTCTACCTCTCATCGATGGGCAGGGATGGTATCAGGGAAGTGGCGCGGCAGAACGTGCTGAAGAGCCATTATATGAAAGACAGGATAT
>JAKLIT010000098.1 GCA_022709465.1 Candidatus Omnitrophota bacterium
CTGCTCGACGACGAGGTGCGAGTTCGCGCCGATGACCTTTTCGCGCAGCTCGTTATCGAACCCGGACATGACACCGATGACGACTATAAGCGCGCAGACCCCCACACCGACCCCTAAGACGGATATGAGGCTTATGATGGATATGAATTTCTCTTTTCGCTTCGCGGTTATATACCTCGAGGCGATCAACAGTTCATAACGCATATTTTAAGATATCTTGGTTACTGTTGTTCCGGTTTCAGCTGCGGGAAGAGTATTACGTCCTTGATCGAATCGCAGCCCGCCAACAGCATCGCGAGCCGGTCTATTCCGATGCCGAGGCCACCCGCCGGAGGCATGCCGTATTCGAGGGCGCGCACGAAATCATCGTCTATGGCTTTCGAACCTTCGACAGAAGCCGCGGCCTGCTCCTCGAACCTGGCCTTCTGCTCTATCGGGTCGTTCAGCTCCGAATAGGCGTTAGCGAGCTCCTGCCCGTTGATGAAGAGCTCGAACCTCTCGGTCAGTTCCGGCTCGCCCGGCTTCTTCTTCGACAAAGGGCAGAGCGCGGCCGGGTAATCTATTATGAAAGTCGGCTTCATGAGCTTCGGCTCCACCGTCTTTTCGAATATCTTGTTCGCGAAATCCTCGTCGGTCTTCGCCTCCCTGATGTCGAGGCCCATCTCCTTGGCGACCTTCTTGAGGTCTTTCTCCTTCTTGTAGTCGATGCCCGAATATTTCAGTATCGCCTCGCGGAAAGGTATCCTGTCCCACGGAGGGGTAAGGTCGACCGCCTCGCCCGCGTCCCCGCGCTTGACGACGTAACCGCCGAAGAGGTGCTTCGCCGCGTCGGTTATGAGCTCCTCGGTAAGGTTTATCATCTCCTCGCAGTCGCCGTACGCCTGGTAGACCTCTATCATCGTGAACTCGGGATTATGCCGCGGCGATATCCCCTCGTTCCTGAAGTTCCTGTTTATCTCGTAGACCCTCTCGAACCCGCCGACGAGCAGCCGTTTCAGGTAGAGCTCGGGCGCTATCCTCATATAGAGGTCGATGCCGAGCGCTTCGTGGTGCGTCTTGAACGGTTTCGCGGTGGCACCCCCGGGCATCGCCTGCATCATAGGCGTCTCGACCTCCATGAACCCTTTAGCGTCGAGGAAAGACCTTATGCGCGCGATCATCTTTATGCGCAGCTCGAAGACCTTCTTGACATCCTCGTTGACGATGAGGTCGACATACCTCTGGCGGTACCTGATCTCGATATCCTTGAGGCCGTGCCATTTTTCCGGAAGCGGCTTAATAGATTTTGAGAGCATCGTGAAGTCTTCCGCGTGGACGGTCGGTTCCCCGGTCCTCGTCTTGAAGGCCTTGCCGCGTATACCGACTATATCGCCTATATCGATATTCCCGAACGCGATCCCGGCTTTTTCCGGAAGTTCGGCGGCCTTGATGTAGTTCTGTATCTTGCCGGTGGAATCCTTGACGTCTATGAAGCATGACTTGCCGTGGGAACGGACGGCCATGACCCTTCCGGCGATGGCGACCTTCAGCTCTTTTGCCGCGGCATCATCGAAATTATTCAATAACTCGTTGATATTTATGGACTTGGCAAATTTCTCCCCGTAGGGATTAATGCCGGCAGCCCGTAAATTATCGAGTTTTATTAATCTTTGCTTGATGAGATCGTTTATTTCTTCCAATTTTTCCGCCTCAAATTGATATAATTATAGATTGAATAAAGGGTTAAGTCAAACAAAAAAACCCCGGCGCATATCCAGGCGAAGAGGTCGCCGTATCTCATATACAGCGTACGGCTCCTTGCCGGTATTATATTGGCGGTCGCGAACCCGTCCGTGAATATCTTCTTTCCGGCGGCATCCCGGACGCTCTGGGTGATCCTTCCGTTGCGGTCTATGAAGCACGACTGTCCGGTATTCGCGGCCCTTACGACATTGAGCCGGTTCTCGACCGCGCGGAATACCGACGACTGGGTATGCTGGTAAGGCGCGCCGGTATCCATATACCACGCGTCGTTCGTTATGACCACGAGGAACTCGGCGCCCCGCCTCGCGAAACTCCTCGAAAGCTCGGGGAAGACGTCCTCGAAGCAGATGAGCACGGCGAATTTCACGAGGCCCCTCTTCTGGGTCGGTATCTCGAATATAGCGAAGTCCCTGCCGGGCGAATAATCCTCGCCCATGTCGTAACGCTTCTTTATGAACGAAAGGTACGAGTTGCCGAACGGGACGTATTCCCCGAACGGCACGAGGTGGACCTTATCGTAGCGCTGGACCAGCTCGCCGGTATTCGATACCAGCACCGCGCTGTTGTAATAACGCACGCCCTCGGGCACCTTCTCCGTCTGTGTCCCGACGAGGATATATGAGCCCGTCTCTTTCGCGAGCGCCGTTATCCTGTCGCGCAGTTCTTTCTGCGTCTCGAGGAAACCCGGCACGGATGTCTCGGGCCAGACGATGAGGTCGGGCTTATCCTTCGCCGCCTCTTTCGTCAGCGCGATATATTTATCGAGTATGCTCCCGGCGAATTTCTCATCCCATTTCTGCGATTGCGGGATATTCCCCTGTATGACCGACACCTTTACCGGCTCGCCCGTGTTCCGGACGTCCTGGACATAATACCCGTATATCATGGCCGCGATCATTATGATGACCAGCAGCGCGAGATACCTCGCCTCGGGCTTCTGCCCTTTTATCTTCTTCTTTATCTTCGACGATATAATGATATTCGTGAATACTACCAGGAACGAGACGCCGTAAGCGCCGAAAGTGTCGGCGAACTGTATCATCGGAAGCGTCTCCCACTGCGTATGGCCGAGCAATGCCCATCCGAAACCCGTGAAGACATTGCTCCTGAGGAACTCTATCGCTACCCAGAGGCAGCTGACAAGCAGCGCGAACCTCAGGCGCGGCTTCGGGAACTGCATTGACAGCAACTCCGCGCCTAACGCGAAAAGCCCGAAGAATATCGCGAGATAAAGCGTGAGGATGATTATGCCTATAATCGCGACATACCCGAGCCAGTAGAGCGTGCCGGCAAAGAACAGCAGGCCCGTTATATACCCGGTAAAGAATGCCTGCAGCGGGCGTTCGCCGCGGATCGCTATAAGCATCGGCACGAGAGCGAACCACGCGACATATGACATGTTGAACGCCGGGTAAGAAAGCGTCAGCAATAAAGCCGACAACAGCGGAAGATATACTAAGCGCCGCAGCATTTTTTATATTTCTTTCCGCTCCCGCACGGGCAGGGGTCGTTCCTGCCGACCTTGGGAGCATCTCTTTCTATGGGAGCTTGTTTAGCATCTTGGGGAGATGCTTCGGGCGGAGCCCCGTGCCCATCCTCGGGACGGGAAGCGATCCTCGACGCGAGCGAACCCATGTCGCGGTGTATCATCTGCTGCGGCACGGAGTCGAAGACGCCCTTAGGTTTCTCCTGGCTGACTACCTGCACCCTGAAGATCAGCTCGAGCGCGTCATCCTGTATACTGTTCATCATCTGCTCGAACATCGCGAAACCTTCGTTCTTGTATTCTATAAGCGGGTCCACCTGCCCGTACGCGCGAAGGCCTATGCCTTCCTTGAGCCCGTCCATCGCGTAGAGGTGTTCCTTCCATTTCGAATCTATCATGTCGAGCAGTATCGTCTTTTCTATGCGGCGGGCGACGTCGGCGCCGAGCACGAACTCCCTCTTCTCGTAATGCTTGTTTATTATCCCGAGCAGCGCCTCCCTTACCTGTTCGCGCGAGCCCTTGAACAGCTCATCGCGCCCGGCCGGCAATGCTATGCCGAGCTTCCCGCGGAACCATTCGTCGAGGCCCTTGAAATCCCATTCGTCGGGATGGAGTTTCTCTTCCATGAAACGGCCCATCGCGCCGTCGAGGCCGTTCTCCACCGCCGCGGCGACGTATTCGCGCAGGTCCTTGCCTTCGAGGACGGAGCGCCTTTCGGCGTAGATGACCTCCCTCTGCTTGTTCATGACGTTATCGTATTCGAGGAGCTGTTTCCTGATCTCGAAGTTATGCGCCTCGACACGCTTCTGCGCGGTCTCTATCGATTTCGAAACTATCGGGTGCTCTATCGGCTGGCCTTCTTCCATCCCGAGCTTTTCCATTATGAACTTTATCCTGTCGGAGCCGAATATCCTCATGAGGTCGTCCTCGAGCGAGAGGTAGAACCTCGACGAGCCCGGGTCTCCCTGGCGACCGCAGCGGCCGCGCAGCTGGTTGTCTATGCGGCGCGCCTCATGGCGCTCGGTCCCGAGCACGTGAAGGCCGCCGAGCGAGACGACACGGTTGTGCTCGTCCTCGACCTTCGACTTGAACTTCAGGAGCATCTCGGCCTTCTCTTTCGGGTCTATGTCCTTCGGCTCGACGCCCTTCTGCTTAAAATAATCCAGCGCCATATATTCGGGGTTGCCGCCGAGAAGGATATCGGTGCCGCGGCCCGCCATGTTCGTGGCGATCGTGACGGCCTGGTAACGGCCCGCCTGCGCGATGATGCCCGCTTCCATCTCGTGGTATTTCGCGTTCAGGACCTGGTGCGGTATCCCGCGGCGCTGCAGCATGTGGCTCAGCCGCTCGGACTTCTCTATCGATATCGTGCCGACGAGGACCGGCTGGCCTTTCTTGTACAATTCAGTGATCTCGTTCGCGGCCGCCTCGAACTTCTCCTTCTCGGTCTTGTATATCGAATCGGCGAAGTTCGTCCTGATAAGCGGCTTGTTCGTCGGGACGACGACCACGTCGAGCTTGTATATCTGGCTGAACTCGTTCGCCTCGGTCGCGGCGGTACCGGTCATGCCGGAGAGCTTGTCGAACATCCTGAAATAGTTCTGGAACGTTATCGTCGCGAGCGTCTGGTTCTCGCGCTCGATCTTCACGCCCTCTTTCGCCTCGACCGCCTGGTGGAGGCCGTCGGACCACCTGCGCCCCGGCATCAGGCGCCCGGTGAACTCGTCGACTATTATGACCTCGCCGTCCTTGATGACATACTCGACGTCGAGCTTGTAGAGTTCCTTCGCGAGCAGCGCCTTCTCGACGCAGTGCCTCTCCTCGGCGAATTCCATCGAATGCATGTCCTTGATGCCCCACGCCTTGAC
>JAKLIT010000099.1 GCA_022709465.1 Candidatus Omnitrophota bacterium
GCGAAAATAATAGAAAGCATCGCGGGCCTCATGGAGAAAGAGGGCTCGAACGTTTGGTTCGCGAGATCCGCCGAAGAATTGTTGCCTGCGGATTTTGCATGCCCGGAATGCAAAGGCAGGAAATTCAGGAAGGAAGAGGATATACTCGACGTATGGTTCGATTCAGGGGTAAGCCACCAGTCGGTGCTCAGGGCAAGGGATTACCTGGCTTTCCCGGCGGACCTTTACCTCGAGGGCAGCGACCAGCACCGCGGATGGTTCCAGGCGGCGGTACTTACCTCGGAACCGATAGAAGGCAAGCCGCCCTTCAGGAACGTGCTCACGCACGGGTTCGTCGTCGACGGCGAAGGCCGGAAGATGTCGAAGTCGCTCGGCAACGTGGTCTCGCCGCAGGATGTCATAAAGACGCACGGCGCGGATGTCCTTAGGATGTGGGTCGCCTCCTGCGATTATTACGAGGACATAAGGATATCCAAGGAGATACTTGAGCGCACGTCGGAGGCGTACCGGAAGGTCAGGAATACCGCGAGGTTCATACTCGGCAACCTTTTCGATTTCGACCCGGCAGCGGACAGGCTCGCCAATAAAGACCTGCTCGAGATAGACAAATGGGCCGTCTCGAGGTCATACTCGCTCGCGCAGGAGATGGCCGGGTACTACGATGCCTTCGAGTTCCATAAGGTCTTCCGCGCGCTGTATAATTTCTGCACGGTGGAATTGTCCAGTTTTTATCTTGACGTCTCAAAGGATAGACTGTATACTTATGCGCCGAACTCGAAAGAGAGAAGGTCTACGCAGACGGCGATCTATGAGGTCGTGATGATGCTCGCGAAGGCGCTCGCGCCTATCGCGCCCTTCACGGCGGACGAGATCTGGCAGAAACTCAGGCGCGATGACGCGTCAAATAGCGTGCATTGCGCCTTGTGGCCCGAGGCGCGCGAGGGTTGCGTAGATAAATCCCTCGAAGAGAAGTGGGAGAAGCTTTTCGCGCTGCGCCCGCATATAATGAAGGCGATAGAGGAGAAGAGGGCGAAAGGGGCCTTCGGAGATTCGATGGAGGCCTCGGTCACGCTATATATAAAGGATACCGGCAAATACGGGTATCTGCATGAATTCGCGAAAGAACTGGCAGGCGTATTCCTGCTGTCTGGGTTCCGTATCCAGGACGCTCCCGCAGGCCTGCCGGCGAAGGAAGGCCTGTCCGAGGTAGAAGGCCTCGGTATCCTTGTCGAGAAGGCGGACGGTTCGAAGTGTGAGCGCTGCTGGTGCCGTTCAACGGAAGTCGGAACGGACGCGGAGCATCCGTCCCTGTGCAGGCGATGCGCGGGGATCCTAAAAGGAGAAAAATAATGATAAAGTGGGATAAAGAGGAACTCGAGAAGTTCAAGAAGATGCTGCTCAAGAAGAAGGAAGAGATGCTCAAGGAGATCGGCGGCGTCGAGAAAGATTCCCTGAACAGTTCCCAGCGCGACGCGTCCGGCGACCTGTCGGCATACACGTTCCATATGGCCGATGTCGCGACCGACAGTTTCGACAGGGAGTTCTCACTCGGCATCGCGACGAACGTGCAACAGAAGATACTCTATGCGATAGAGGAAGCCCTGAAGCGCATAGAAGACAAGACATACGGCATCTGCCTGCAGTGCGAAAAACCGATACCGAAACAAAGGCTGATGGCGATGCCATACGCCGGCCTTTGCCTCGATTGCCAGTCCAAAGAGGACCCGCAGAAGAAGATAATCTGATGCTTCCCTTTATCGTAGCCGGATTGGTAGTCCTGCTGGATCAGGCCACGAAGGCGATAGCGGCAGTAAAGTTGTCCTCAGGCGCCTCCGTTCCCGTTGTCGGAGGCCTCGTCAGTTTTACCCTCGTTGAGAATACCGGCGCGGGTTTCGGGCTTTTCAGGAACCAGGCCCTGATCCTCGTGCTCATATCCGCGGCGGCGATATCCTTCACGGTCTTCTATATGTTGAAGAAAAAACCCGTCTATTATATGCCGCTCGCGCTGATACTCGGAGGCGCCGTCGGCAACCTCATCGACAGGCTGCGTTTCGGGCATGTCATAGATTTCATAGATCTCCATTGGTGGCCTGTCTTCAACCTCGCCGATTCGAGCATAACCATCGGTTCGCTGGCGCTCTTCTTCATAATATTGAGGGGGAAAGGTGCATCCCGTACTGTTTGAAATAGGCACGTTCAAGGTATACTCCTATGGTGCGGCGCTCGCGATAGCGTTCCTTCTCGCGGCATCGCTCGCAAGGCGCAGGGCGGCCTCGGAAGGCATGGACGGCGACAAGGTGCTCGACCTCTGCATTGTGCTGATAATATCCGGCATCGCCGGAGCGCGCCTGCTCTTTGTCCTGCTGAACATTGACGCATTTACCGCAAGGCCCGCGGATATATTCAAGCTCTGGGAAGGCGGGCTTGTATGGTACGGCGGGCTCGTAGGCGCCGCTGCAGGCGCGCTGGTATTCATGAAGGCGAACAGGATGCCGGCCCTTAAGACCGCCGATATCATGGCTCCGTACATTGCGCTCGGGCAGGCGATAGGGCGCATCGGCTGTTTCCTGAACGGTTGCTGCTACGGCAAACATACGGACCTGCCTATAGGGGTCTCGTTCCCCGGTATCGAAGGCAAGGTCATCCCGACCCAGCTCATAGAATCGGCCGCGATGTTCGTCATATTTTTTGTCCTTTCCGGGCGAAGACCCTCCGGCGGAAGGACTTTCATGCTCTATCTGCTGCTTTATTCCTGCTTCAGGTTCTTTAACGAATTCCTGAGGGGAGATAACCCGGCATTCTTCGCCGGACTTACCGTATCGCAGGTCATATCAGTAGCCATATTCGCCCTCGCGGCCTTGTTATGGAAAATTATTCCTTCAAGGTAAGCCCCGAAGCGGGCCGGCTCCGGCTCGACCTGTATTTGACCTCCGTATTCCCGAGGCCTGTCACGCGTTCTCACCTCAAGAAGCTCATGGAGGAAGGGCGCGTCCTTGTCAACGGCAATCCCGCGAAACCGCACCATAAGGTAAAACCCGGAGATGCGATCGAGGTCTCGCTCGAGGAAGCCCGCGCGCCGGCGCTTGAAGCCGAAAAGATCGCGCTCGATATAATTTACGAGGATGATGACATTGTCGTTGTGAACAAGCGGCCCGGCATAGCGGTGCACCCCGGAGCGGGGGTAATCTCCGGGACGCTGGTCAACGCGCTGCTCAGCCATTGCAAGGGCCTCTCTGACCTCAACGAGGGCAAGCCGGGGCTTGTGCACCGCCTCGACAAGGACACGTCCGGTGCTATAGTGATAGCGAAGAACAACGCGGCCCACGCGGAACTGGCAAGGCAGTTCAAGGCGAGGGAGGTCAGGAAGAATTACCTGGCCCTCGTCAAGGGGATAATCGAGGTCGATAACGGCGTCATAGACCTTCCGATAGGAAGGCACCCGAGCAACAGGCAGAAGATGGCCGTAAGGCACGATTCCGAGAGGAATGCCGTGACGGAGTATAAGGTATTAAAGAGGTTCACCGATTCCACGCTGGTCCTGCTGAACCTGAAGACAGGGCGGACCCACCAGATAAGGGTCCATATGGCGTATATCGGGCATCCGGTCCTCGGAGACACAAAATACGGCTCGAAAGGGAAGTACCCGAGGCAGGTCCTGCACTCGTATTACCTGAGGTTAAAGCACCCTGTTACGGGAAAGGATATGGAATTCCGCGCCGGTATCCCGGACGACATGAAGGGCATAATAGGACCGGAGTATAGCAATATTCTACCCTTGACAAAACCTTTGTAATAGTGTATATTTAGTCCTAGAAAATGCCCCAGTGGGCAATACAAAGGGGATGGCAAACATGACTATAGGCATAATAGCAGCGATATTCGTAGCGGTGATAGGCCTTTATTCGATCGTCTTCAGCCGCTCAGCCGCCACCTGGGCTTTAGGGCTTGACAATAACATCGCGCGTCCGGGCCTGCACGAAAAAGTGTATAGGGCCGGATTCGCGGTAGTGGGAGCCTCGTTCATAGCGTTCGGTTTGCTGACGGTCCTGCTTGTAGCATAAGCGGACGCCCATAAGTTTTACGAGGGCAACAGATCTCAAATATCCTTGGGCCATAAAAAGCCCAGGGATATTTTTTTCTTGCATTAGCCGGCCGTCTTTAATATAATACGCATGGGGGTAACAATCGAGCCATATAAAAGGAGGAACAAATGAAATCGTTCCGGCTTGTTATAATAATTCTGGTATTACTGTGTCTGGGCCTCGGTATCTTTGCGGCCGTATCGTTCACGGGCCTGCAGAAGTCAAACACGGACCGTGTTGCCACCGAGAACTCCCTGAACAGCCTGAAGGAAGAGAAGGCCGCTGTCGACAAGGAATTGAGCGACCAGAAGAAGATGAGGCTCGATCTCGAAGCCCAGTTGGCGGACATGAAGGGCAAGGTCACCACGATGCAGGATAAGGCCGAAAAGCTCGCCGCGATGCTGGCCGACGAAAAGAAGGCCAAGGAAGACGCGCTCGCCCAGCTTAACGACAAGGAACAGGAGATCAGCGATATAAAGACGAACTGGGAAAACGAGAAGATGTCGCGCGCATCGCTCCAGGAACAGTACGACAAGATATCGAAAGAATATAATTCGGTGCAGGACCAGCTGAAGTCGGTCAGCGCGGCCAATGATAACCTCAAGAAGCAGGTGGAAGAGCTCCAGGCAAAGAAGGACATAGAGCTTGATAAGATAGTCGTCAAGCCCGGCGTAGAGGCCGAAGGCAAGGTGCTCGTCGTAAATAAGGAATTTAATTTCATCGTCGTAGCCGCGGGCAACAACAAAGGAATAAGCCCGGGTGTAGTGTTCGGCGTCTTCAGGGAAGGCAAGCTCATAGCCAAGGCCCAGGTTGAAAAGGTATATGAGACGATGTCGGCAGCCAATATCACTGAGGGCTCGGACATCAGGGAAGGCGATATAGCGAAAGCTATGTAATTTGGGATTCTCGGTCAGGCCTGCAAAGAGGTTTACGGGTTCCCTTAAATTACCGGGTGATAAGTCGATCTCGCACAGGGCA